>CAYUHH010000045.1:0-6604 GCA_964444435.1 uncultured Pseudomonadota bacterium
TAATCTTTTTAAGGGCGGTCTGAATGATATTCTTTATTTGTTCATCGAAGTTAATATCTTCATCTTCAATAAATTCAAAACTTGCTTCACAAAGTGCATATGCTTGTAATAAATCTTCTTCGATTTTTGTTAGCCAATTCGAAAAAGAGCCTTCAAGTTGAGATAAGGATTTTTTGAGAGCTTGCTCAGTATGTGCATGAATTAATTCGTTGATTGCTTCTGCCTGAGAAAGGTCTATTTTTTTATTTAAAAATGCACGTTTAGTGAATTCGCCACGTTGAGCCAGTCGCGCTCCATGGTGGATTGCTTCACTCAAAATTGCTTCAATAATAAAGGGATTGTTATGGCAGGTGATTTCTACCGTATCTTCGCCAGTAAAAGTTTGAGGGGCGCGCATCAAAAGAAAAAGAACATGATCAATGGTTGTTTTGTTGCGATCAAGGACTAATCCATAGTGGATAGTATGTGTTTTCTGTTCTGAGAGATTTTTTTTGCTTGGGAAATCGCTTAATTCTTGAGCTATCGGAAAAGATTTTTTTCCTGATATGCGTAACAATGCAATTGCGCCACTACCTGAAGGTGTACACTGTGCAATAATGGTTTCTTCGTCCCTAACTTCAATCATATGCGCTTTATATTATTTTTTCTCTTGGGGAGGGGTTTGTTGTGGTGTTGATTGTTGCGAAGTTGTTTGTTGGGAAGGTGATTGTTGTTGCTGCTGTGGTGGCCGCTTATAATGAGGTCGCCTATTTTGGGCTCTTTGTTGAGGTTGTTGTTGTGTTCGTGGCGGGAAAGTTTTTTTGCGTGGTTGTTGTGGCTGTTGTTTGGTTTGTGGTTGTTCTCTTTGAGCTGGGGGCATGTTCTGTAGCTTTCCAAAAAAAACAGCAACTTTAGCGTTTTGAATGGTGATTCCCAAGAAGTTTTTGTTGGGTTCTTGGAGGATGCGAATTGAAAATTCTTGTGGTTTTCCAGCCTTTGTCCATCCTTGTTCAATTGCTTTGCTTAAAGATGAAGCTTCTTGTATAACTGACTTCATGTTTGAGACCTCTATATACGATATCGCGAAAAAGCCCTTAATGCGGCTCATCGAAAAATTTTACCTCTTCCTCGTTACTTTAACGAGATCGTATCTTTTTATCAAGTAATTGTATGTAAAAATAAGATTACCCCCAAAAAAAGATGGAGCGGGAAACGGGATTCGAACCCGCGACCTTTGCCTTGGCAAGGCAACGCTCTACCAACTGAGCTATTCCCGCATTTCATCGACAATAATAGCAAAAAACGATTGATTGTCAATTAATTATATCTCAAAGAAGACCGGTGGAGCGGGAAACGGGATTCGGGCCCGCGACCTTTGCCTTGCCAAGGCAACGCTCTGCCAACTGAGCTATTCCCGCGTTGAATTGAGTATGCGATCTTTATGATTGTTATCATATGGCCAATTTATTTCTTAATGGTATTCTAAAAAACGAGGTGTATATGATTACATATATAAAAGGTGTTATTCAGTCGGCAGGTGACAAAATTTCTCTTAGACCAGATAATTTGCAGATTGGTTTTGCTGTACATGTGGTAGATGTGGCGGCCTTTATTATTAATGAAGAAGTGGAATTATATATTCATATGCACTGGAATAAAGAGCAGGGCCCTTCTCTTTATGGGTTTCGATCTCTAGAAGAAAAAGAGCTTTTTATTTTAATAATTGGGTGTTCTGGAATTGGTCCTAAGATGGCGTTAACTATTTTATCTCAAACAGATGCAAATGCATTTATCGGGGCGATTCAAACTGGTGATATTAAGGCATTAAGTCAGCTAAAAGGTGTGGGAGCAAAAAAGGCAGAACAGATGGTCATTCAACTTAAAAATAAAGTTGCGGCATTCATTACGTCTTATGCCATATCTCTTGTTGGTATGACACAGTATTTAGGACAGCTTTCAGAAGTGCTTCAATCTCTCAATTATTCTCGGTTAGAAATTCAGCAGGTGCTTGCGTATATGCGTGCGCAGGAGTGCGAATCAAAGCCTTCATTTGATCAGGTGATGCGTCAGGCGCTATCTTTTTTGGCAAAAAAAGTGTAAAATATATTTGTACAGTTTGAAATCACTTTATCTTTCACGATTATTTTAGCATGAGAGTCGGCGTGAAGATTTGTGATGGGAGAATGATCGGTTAGAGCCATTATCAGAATGGCCGTCTTAATTTTACAATGTTTTATATGCTCGTTTTTCCCTCAGGATGTTTTTGAAGGAGTTCAGAGTAGGTTTGCGATCAAATAGGAGCTTTTTATGACATCATCGATATTAGAATTTTTCAAGATAGTTAATTTGGCTTTGGCGTTGCCTGCGACTGTCATTTTTTTGTTTGCCGGTATTTTTATAGTGTTTAAAACAGGTTTTATGCAGTTTCGCGGATTGCCACGGTTTTTTAAAATTTTAAAGGGCGGGGTGCAAGAGGATAAGCATGAAGAGGCAAAGACGCTTTCTTCAACGCATGCTTTGTTGACCGCTATGGCAACGACATTGGGCATGGGGAATATTATTGGTCCCTCAGTTGCGGTTTTGACAGGTGGTCCTGGAGCTTTATTTTGGTTGCTTGTTTATTCGTTTTTTAGTTCTGCAACAAAGTTTGTTGAGGTGACGTTTGCTATTCGGACACGGGAACGAACAAAAGAAGGACGCATTGTTGGTGGTCCGACAGAATACCTTAATTTAGTACATAAAGGATTTGGGTTGTGGTATGGCGTTTTAACTATGTTTTTGTTTCCTGGCTGGGCAGCATTGCAGGCAAATACATTGGCTGAAATATTAAGTTATGAGGGAGTTCCTTCCTGGGTAACTGGTTTAGCTTTGGCGGTTGTACTTGTTATGATTGTGTTTGGTGGAATTTCACGCGTTGCGTCGGTTGCGAGTAAGCTTGTTCCTATTATGTTTTTCTTATATGTTGTATTTGCTTTTTCTATTTTGATTTCACATATAGGGTTAGTTGGTGTTGCTTTAAAAATGATTATGGCTCATGTTTTTACGCCATGTGCACCAATGGGAGCGTTTGTGGGTGCCACAATTTATATGGCATTAAGTTCAGGTGTTTATCGTGGAATTTATATTACTGAAGCTGGTATTGGTACGTCTTCGATTCCTCATGCCTTAGCAGATGTTAAGCGTGCGACAGATCAAGGTATTTTGGCAATGTTTTCAGTTGCTGCTGATGCCACATTGTCTCTGGTTTCTGGATTATTGGTATTGGTAACAGGAATTTGGTTTAAAACACAATTTTTTACTACCGCATTGATGTATCATGTTTTCAAAACGCAATCTCCCTTTTTTGGTAAGTACGTTCTTATTTTAAGTGTGACATTATTAGTGTTTACCACTATTTTGGGAAATAGTTTTAATGGTATACAAAACTTCTTTACCTTCTTCAGGGTTCGTGGTGTAAAATTATATTATTTGTTCTTAGGCCTTTTAATTTTTCTTGGGGCAATTGCACAGGTTCGCATGATGTGGGATATTATGGACATTCTGCTTGCATTAGTTGCTATTCCTCACTTAATTGGCTTAATTATCTTGTCATTTACACATGGGAAGATGTTAAAAGATTAAGTGGTTTAATTATTTCTTCTTCATAGAACGTGTCGTAAAATTTGTTGATTATTTCTAGAACCTTTTCGTTAAGGGTGATAAATTTTGTTCCAATAAAAAATCCGTATGAAATTGTTTTTTCAGCAATTCCTTGAAAAGGGCCGAAATGGGGAATGCTATTTTTTACAAATGGTCTGATTGTTTGTGGCGTTGGTCCATAGAAGAAATAATTTTGAAGTTGTGTATGCCAGTCTTTAATAATCTTCTTATTTTCTACAATCTCTATTTCTTGAAAAATGATTTCATCAAAGAATCGTATAAATGTCTTATCGTTTATTTTTGGATAAAGTAATTGATCTTCCAGCCCTTTAAGAATACCGTTTTGGTGTGGAAGTGAGGGGAGAAGGCGTTCTATTTGATGTTCTTTCATATAAAATTCTCGTTCTTGATCGACAAATGAGTGAAAGAGCATTCCTTGCTTGAAAGCGTCTTTTTCAGCGAAAATCAGCTGTAAATTTACAGGTTGAGTATGTGTGGCATTTCTTGGTAACTGTGCAGGGTATCGAATATCCGGGAAACTCGTTCCAATCAGGAAATCCTGAGGATTTACTCCGTTGAAGGGCCTATTGAGCAGTTGAAGGGCAAGATAAATATGTCCGAGAGGGGCAGCCATTTTTTTTGCCTTTTTTCTCATTATAGTCTTTCTAATTGAATTATTTCAACAATCTGTTATAATTAAAAATGATTAAAAGGTTTTTCAAATTATTTTGTGGGTTATTAAGTTCCGTGATGATTTAGGGGTTGTAGTGAAAAAGTTTTTTTTACTCTTTCTTTTCTCTATTTTTTTTGAATATGCAGGTCCGAAAAAGGATCCATCGTTTGTTTTAAATGTTCCTTGCGCAATTCAGTCCTTGGATGATGGCGACGAGTCTGATGTTGATGAATCATTGATAAAGGATCCATCGTTTGTTTTAAATGTTCCTTGCGCAATTCAGTTCTTGGATGATGGCGACGAGTCTGATGTTGATGAATCATTGATAGATGAAGGTCGCGAGTTTGATGAGGATGATTTTGAGGAAAAAGATGGAAAATTTTTATATTGTGTTGGCGAAAAAAGTCGTGGAGTAGTTGATACTGAAGATGTCTTGACTCCAATTCTTCAGAGCGAAAATAAAAAAACAGGCGTTGTTTACGGGTTTTGCAAGATGTTGACTGATTCAGGTTATGAGGGTGAGTCGAAATCGTATATTGCTACACATCTTTTTTTAAATGTTTTTTTAAATCGTTTTAAATCTTTAAGTTCAAGGAAAAACAGTTGTTTATCTTTAGAGTTTAAAAAAGCTCTTGAAATGAAGCGGTTGCTGCCTCTCAATGTTTTTGCACGCTTTTGGAGCTTGGCTTGGAAAAGACGAGATGGTGCGACGGCTGGTGCTCGGCGAGGAATTACTCAGAGTGAGATACTTGATTATTATCAAAGGTTAAAGAAGAGAGATCCTGTTTTGGCAAAAAAGTTTCGAGAGCAGAATGAACAAGTAAGTATTTGTCAGGTTCCTTATCGTTCTTTGCGTGAAACTTTAAAAAATCATCCATTTACAAAGGATTTAGTTTGTTGCGTTCGTGATCAACATGGAGATGCCCCTGTTTATTTAACAATAGCAGATAGTGATACTCGTTCATTTAATGGGTGTTTTTCTTGTTATAAAAGATTATTGCGCAAGTATGGCCGTTTTGATGTATTAGATGCTGGTTATGGATTTGTTTCAGAAGAGCCTTTCATTCAGCTTGCGTCCTTTCTTGATATGGGTGTGCGTATTCAGACGGCTAAATTTTTTCCTAGAGGTGTTTATTATGCGGAACCGGGAGCCCTCAGTTTTCTTATTTTAGATGCAAAGAAGACGATTGAAGAAAGTTTTGAAATAATTTCTGAGAAAAGAAAATGTATAAAGCGTGAATATGTTACGCCTCAAGAGTCAGTTAATTTGATGGGGGCACTTTGTGAAAGTCGAGGTGAATTATCATGTTGTTTTTCAGGTGAAAAGGCTGTTCAAATTTATCCTCCATTGAGAGCTTTTAAGCAGAAGGTTTGTCGAAGAGATGGTTCACGTTCTGATTTACGTTTCAATGGACAATGGGATGGCTGTTTGAAAAAGTTTAAAGAGTGGGATCTTTCTACCTTGATAACCGTTTCTCATGTTTCTCAATCGCATGCTAATTCTCGTGATTGGGCTATTAACTTATTACGTGCGTTGGAGTTGCCTTCTCAGAGTAAGGGAACGATGTCTTTTGTGGTGAAAATCGGGAAGAAGGAGTTTGAGATTAAAGAAAAAGTAGGAAGCAAGATCCGATGCATCGCTATTAGTCTTTTGTCTCGTTTGTTTAGTTGCTATTCTCCTCTTGCCTTAGCTGTAATATATAAGAAGAGTTTAAAAGAAATTATTGAAAATTATTCACAATATAAAGATGAAGCGAACGTGTGTGTCGTAGCTAAACGCGGGGGCGATAATCCCTTGTGGAAGGCGCTTGATGGTATTCACACAAAGAGACAATTGTTAAAGGTTTTGGGGCAATTAATAGATCGTTATGTTGAAAAGTTAGATAAATGCGCTCAAGCAGTAGGGACATCTTTAAAAAATGCGTTGCAGGCAAATCTTGAACTATAATTCATTGCTGTAATCGATGCTTTTACAGAAGGCAAAAATGTTTTCTATTTGACAATTTTGAGCTTTTTGCTAGAATTATAGAAACACTAAAACGGAGGTTTTTTATGAAGAAATTATTGGTTTTATTGGTGGTTCTTTGTTCTTTTTCGGTTTTAATTGCTTCTGAGTGCCAGGCGCCATTTATCATTCAGCAGCTTGGACGAGAGGCGCAGGATGCTATGGGAATGCCAGGGGTGGCTCAAACAGCGATCTTTGTTGATAAGAGGGTGGCTTTTTCGGCTTGTTTTGATCCGAGAGATGAAAGAATTTATATTAGACCTTATGCGTAATTAAATTAACAAAAAAGCATACGGTTTCCCAATAGA
>CAYUHH010000046.1:0-6580 GCA_964444435.1 uncultured Pseudomonadota bacterium
CGAACCTTGTCAACCCATGAAGAAGGATGAACAACGAGCGGTGCATCTTTCTTTTTTTTGCTTAAAATAGCGCACTTCGTTGCAAAATAATCTTCAAGCGTTTTATATTGTTCCCCATGTTCTGGTGACAAATTAGTAAAAATCATTCCTTCAAACTGTAATCCATTGAGGCGACTAAATGATTCCGCTTGAGCAGACAATTCCATAACCACATATTCAATATCTTTTTGCACACATTGGTGAAAAAAATTATGCAAGAAATCAGGTTTAGATGTTGTTAAAAGTGCCTTTTCTACTTTATCATCAAGGATATTTTCAACACCACTTAACAATGCAACCTTTTTACCAGCAGTCTTTAAAAGATGGTACAAAAGATAAGCTGACGTCGTTTTCCCATCGGTTCCGGTAACACCCAAAAGCTTTAATCGTTTTGCAGGAAATGCATATGCCTCTGCGCTTAAATGTGCCAACGCTTCACGTGCGTCAGGAACAACTTTAAAACACACTCCTTTATTCATACAAGGCTGCTGACATATTTCCAAAAGAGGACTATCCTCCTGAACCACAATCATCTTTGCACCTTGCTCAATTGCTTGAGCTACAAATTGAGCTCCATCAGTTTTTTCACCCGGAATAGCAACATAAATTGAGCCTGGCCCAACATTGTCTGTATGACTCGCAACACGTAACATCATGACTTTCTATAGTTTTTAATGGCTTTATGGAGTAACGGTGTATACATAACAATGGCGTACAAGTTAACTAATAACAAAAAACCATTAACTAAATCGTTTACATTCCAAATCATATCAACTTTAGTTTGTGTTCCAATAAATGCTATCGCACAAAAAATAAGATAGAACCATTTCTCTCCGCGGCCATTAGTTAAAAAGAAATAACCAGTTTTTCCGATAAAAAGGAAGGCAACCATTACACCCAAGCCAAAACTTGTTGCCACAAAAGTTACAACCCATCCACCATACGCACCAAAAACGGTATTATATGCGTCAACAGCCAATGCAGAACCAATTGCACCATTGTTCCATACGCCTGAAGCAACAACAACCATTGCCACCAAAAAACACACTAAAAAGGTGCTAATAAAAACCCCAACCATCGAAATGATTGAATCATCAACCGGCCGACGTGAACCACTTGCACCAAAAAAAGATGCGGCAACACCAAACCCAGCCTCAGTCGAATTAAAGCCACGCGCAAATCCATTCTTAATAATCTCCTGCAACGTAAAACCAAGGGCCCCACCTGCGGCAGCTTGGTATGAAAACGCAGAAGTAAAAATCAATTTTAATGTAGGAATAATCATTTGATAATGATAAACCAATACAATAATTGCTGAAACAAGGAAAGCCAATACTTTAAACGGCGTTAACTTATCTGAAATTTGAATAATTCTTTTTGCCCCACCCATAATGGCGTACATTAAAAAAAGCGTTATCCCAACAGCACTTATAAACTTGCTCACGCCCCAGGTACTTAAAATTGCCTCACCAATTGCATTTGCCTGCATCGCATTACCACTTGATAATCCATAAAAGAAAAACAACAACGCAAAAACATACGGCATAAATGTTCGACCAGGAATATGACTTAAATATGCAATTGGTCCTCCGCGAACTCCTCGTTTTTCATGCTTATCGAAATAAGTTCCCAAGTATACCTCTGCAAAACGTAACGCCATTCCAATGAATCCCGAGACGAGCACCCAAAAACCGGCACCCGGACCACCATATGCAACCGCAGTCGCAATGCCTGCAATATTACCATTACCAACACTGGTACCTAAGGCACCTAAAAAAGCTTGAAATGGCGTTAACGCTGCACCCGTTTTTTCTTCAACCTCACTCTTTTCTGGCAAAAGAAGTAAACTCCATGATTTTAAAAAATAACGCACCTGAACAAAATAGGTGGCAACGGTTACTAAAAGACCAACCCCAATGATAGTAAGGAGCATTGGCCAACCCCATAAATAATTTTTCAGTATGACAATTATATTATTTAGATCCATAAGAAAGGCTCCTCAACTTGCAAGTAGTTAAACTTTTTCGTACACTTATTTTTCATTTGGGCAAAATATTCAAGGATAAATTTATGAAAATTATAGCATTCGATCTTGGTGATGTACACACAGGCATCGCACGGGCGGATGAGCTTGGATTTTGTGCGGCTCCATATACCACCGTTGATACTAAAAATCTTATTTCATGGATAGAACGAACAATCATAGACAATATTTTTGACACCGTTGTAATTGGCTTGCCAAAAACACTCAAGGGAACGGACAGTCAACAAACAAAAAAAGTTATTGAATATAAAGAAAATTTAGAAAAACAATTTCCCACGATTACATGGATCTTATGGGATGAACGATTAACAAGCAAACAAGCTCGTGCCTTAAAGCCTAAAAAAATTAAAAGGGACAAGGAAAAAGAACACGCCATTGCTGCAGCCCTTATTTTACAAGGCTACCTAGAATCTGTGCACTACAAACAAAACTCTAACCATTGACAACATAGGTAAAAAATTTCTAACTTTAGATCAGTGCAAGAATCATTAAGCGCACACAAAAGCACGAGCTCTTGCAGAGAAAAGCGCACAATCAAGAGGAAGGAGAGCCTAATGAAATGTCGCAAGTGCTCGGGGTTAATGGTGAAACAAACGTTTTTTGACAATTTCCTCAACTTCGAAGGCTGGAAATGCCTGAATTGTGGTAAAATTATAACAAGAAAAGAGAAAACAATTGAATTCGATGCATTTAGTATCTTTTATCAGCAACAAAAGTGTAAAAAATCACGGTAAATTTAAACAATGAATTATCTCATCACACAAGCCACATACCAAGATATCGAAGTCGGTCTCTTCCAAAATTCAACACTCAAAAAAATAATAACTATCCCCAAAATTGAAGCATGCATATCTTTGGCAACTACCATCGATAGTCTTTTGCAAGAATTTAAAATTTCATACGCTGGCCTCTCATTTATTGGATCAAGTCAAGGGCCCGCACCATTTACAACATTACGCGTTTTAATCTCAACAATTAACGGCTTTTCATTCGCACAAAACTTCCCTCTTGTTGGCGTCGATGGACTCAAAGCATTTTATATTGCAACAGAAAACGCCAATGTTCAAAACACGATTATCCTCCTCAATGCATTTAATAAAGATGTTTATTTTGCATATAAAATAAACGGACAGCTTGTTACGGGATGGGAAAATATTTTTAGGTTGCTTGAAAAATTGAAAAGCGAAATATCAAAAGAAAAAATTTGTTTTTTAGGAAACGGAACAGATCTATTCAAGCAGGAAATTTCAAGCGTGTTTGAACAAGAAGCTCTTTTTCCTTCTGATATGTTAAATCATGCGCCACTTACTATCATTGCCCAATTAGCCGTCAAAAATTTTGAAAATAAACTCAGCGTTAAACAGCTTGCACCTCTCTATTTAAAATCTTTAAATCATTGAAAAAATGTTATTTCAACTACTGGAAAAAACTTATTGAATCACAGCGCAAAAATTAAAAAATCCACTCACGTTTGACAAATTAGTGCAATATAGGAAAATAAACCCATTCAAACGTGAGTGGAAATGTTGAAAAATTTTTTTATAATTTTACTTATTTTTTCATATAACTTTGCAAAAGATCGCCGCCCAAGTTATCCATTTATAACGGGCGATGGTTTTCGAGCATGTGCACAACACATTTTTGACGAAGAAGAAACTTTCAATATTCGCGAGGTCAAACACAAAGACATCATATTCGTTGGCACCGGACATTTACCCCTCTTTTTTGCTCAATTTTTACCTCAAATTACGGACGCATTTGTTTTGATAAGCCATAATGATGACGAGCCTGTAACGTCTATCTATCAACCATATATTGAAAATAAAAAAATAATTCATTGGTTTGCGCAAAATATTGATGAATGGAATCACCCAAAATTAACCCCAATCCCTATTGGCATAGAAAACCGCTATAATCCATGTGGCCAATTCATAGATACAGCCGCCCCCTTTATACAAAAACACTCTCAAAATAAAAATCGTCCTACTGCAATTTATGCTAACTTTAGAGCAATCACTCATCAGGAACGCTCTTATGTCCAACGATTATTCAATTCACACCATTTAATTACTTGGGCTCCACGTAAAAACTTTGGCGAATACCTTGCCGATCTTTCAAAGTCAATCTTTACGCTCAGTCCTCGGGGAAATGGACTTGATTGTCATCGTACATGGGAAGCATTGTTAATGGGATCATATCCTATTGTACGCACATCTACGTTAAATCCCCTGTACAAAGATCTACCTGTCGTAATACTTAACAAGTGGACAGATCTAACAAAGGAGTACCTTGAGAAAAAACTTATAGAATTTAGAAATAAATCATTTAATTATAAAAAATTATACTTTGACTATTGGCAAGAATTAATAAAAAAAACACAGGAGAATTCATGAAGAACCTTAAGCTGTTATTACTTTGCATACCCTTTCTCACAATAATTTGTGACGATAGTTACAACCTCCACAATATTACATTTGAAACATTAACTCATGATCTTTGGACTGATCACGTTCTTGTTTTTGAGGAAATTTTCAAACTTATGCCAATATCAACAATCCTTGAAATCGGTTCAAGCAAGGCATCCAAGTATTTAGCTGAAAATTGTATCAATCTTGTTACCTATGAAATTGCAGTTAAAGATCAATTCAATAATATTATGCCCGCCTTCATCGAAGTTAATTCAAAAATAAAACCACACTTTCCCTTCTGGCACATAGAAATGCAGACACTTAAGGATAATGTAAACGACGCAAACAACCTTGCTCATCAAGGGAGAAACCCTCTCGCAAAAGACACTTCCTACGCTGAAGAAATTAAAAAATTCTTTGATAAAACATGTGAATATAAAAGCTTTGATATAATTTTCATCGATCCACGTATTTACCTGAGAGCAGACTTTGTCAACGAAACATTTAATCGAAGTGATATCATTATTGCACACGACACAAACTTTAATGCACCTGTATATGGATGGGATCGCATAAAGGCACCCCTTAATTATGAAAAAATTCACTTTAACTACGGATCAGGTACAACAGTCTGGATAAAAAACGGCAAAAAAAAGTTGATTCATGAATTAAAAACAAATCTCCAAAACAAGGAATCCCGACTTAAAATTCAACAAGAAATTCGTATGCCAATTATTCCTCAACAAACTACGCCCATTCAACCTAATGAAATAAAAAATGAATGCGATTATAAAACAATCCAAGCATCATTATGGGAACAGCTACGTAATACGGAAGCCTCCAGCAACTAATGTAGCGGCAAGTTCTGAACGTAAAACAGTTCGACTTAAACGACAAAAGAGTTACTTGTTTTTGGCAAGCACCTCTTTTTCAATTTGAGTTAAATCACCTTCAGGACCAATGAGCAACGTAATTCGATCGCTACTTCTTTGACAAATAAATGGTTTAATTGATTCTCCATCAGGGTCACAAAATATTTTAATGCCGATTGTTTCACTTTGGAGCAATTGAAATAAATCAGCCGGTGCTTTTATTTCTGGCAACACAAATTGCTTTGATTGTTCTGCCGCAGCAACCATCACACGTTGCAATCGCTCCATTTCTTTCTGGCCACCCCACTTGCGCGAAACTTTTTCACTGAGATACAATTGAATTTCATTAACGCCAAAAACAGTTAACGATTCTATCACGTGCTCCAACGCTTCTCGCTTAAGAAGACCAATTTGAACTGTAATAAATGGAGTTAATACGTTATTTCTTTCAAATGTCTCTACCTGAACAACTACGCTCTTTTTATCAATTGTAGAAATTATTCCTTTTGCGTGATACAGCGCATCAAATAACGTTAATTCTTCATTTTTTTGAAGGCGTAAAATCTTCGTAATTCGATGAACTAAAACTTTCTCAGAAATAACAATGATAGATTCTTTTAAAAACTCTGACAGTTGTGGATAATAGAGAGCAAATTCGTGATTATTTCCCATAGAAACCTCACCTAAGAAGTCTGTTTACGAATATGTAATCGATACAAAATTGTGCTGGAAACATTTTTCATGTAAGTTTGCCGATCATTTATCCAATCCCAAAAATTACACGCTTTGAAAAAAACATACGCCCCCGGCTTACTAATGATATTAATATACCAAGGCAACTGCCTAGGTTTAAGCAAACTTGCGGGAAGATCTTCTATCTCCAATAATGTGTCAACATCCAATTCTCCGTCAATCTCATTGCGATATTCAACATCATCATAATCAGAACAAACAACCACCGATTGAAAACTAAAACACAAAACTAAAGATAATAAAAGAAATACTTTTTTCATACTCACCTCATTGTATACAAACGTGCAACCAGTATACTGAAGAATAAAGAGGAGATAAAGTATGAAAACGCCAACCTTATTACTTATTCTTGATGGATTAGGTTTTCGCAAAGAAAAAAAATACAACGCAGTCGCACAAGCAAATACTCCCACCCTCGATTATTTGAAAAAACATTTTCCTCATACACTTTTAGAAGCATCCGG
>CAYUHH010000047.1:0-6563 GCA_964444435.1 uncultured Pseudomonadota bacterium
TCTTTTTTTGAATAGTCATAACTTTTTTTCCTTTTTTTCTTTAAATTACGTGATTTTGATAATTATTTGCAAATAAACCAAACGGTCCGTTTGATCGACCAACTTTCAGTTGGATTGACAAGCAAGGTGCTTGACCCCGTGAACTCAAAGTTTTTGCTTTGCAAAAATATTAAACATCATTCTTGCGCTTAATATTCAATATTATTTCATTAATACAATGAGGCGCAGGAAATTAAAGGGGATCAAATAAAAAATAAATTCCTTGGAGTCGGCTCGTAAACTGAGCCGACGGCGAATGTTTATTCAACGTAAGCTTCTAGCTTAACCGGGTATCACACTAACTTTCATATGTTGAATGATCTTGTTTCTTATTAAGCTCATGATCGATTTGGTAGATTGCTTTTTATTTTTTGATTTTAATCAATAATATTGATTGTTTGCGCGATCAAACAGCATGTTTGCCGATCCAACTGGTTATTGGCCGGTCTAGCTGGAAGTTCGGTGATTGTTATTTTTTAAAGTTTAAAGCACTATCATTTTTAGTTTGTGGGAAGAATCTGCGGTAAACTTTTTCTTCATCAACTTTATTTGCCCAACCGCACCGTTTGTGATGGGAACAAAGGAGTCTTTGTTTTTGTTGTTGTTGAGATATTTGGCCGAGTTGCTCATATGTTGCATATCCCATTTCACGTGCACTTTGAGCTTGAGGGCTTGTGTCTTTTTCGCGTGGTTGTTTGAGTGAAAATTCATAGGTGCATCGATAACATTTTCCGAGGAGTGCTCCTTCACAATCGGCTTCGCGTTCTATCTTTGAGTATTTTGATGGGTTGAGGATGACAATTTGTTGTTCAAATGGTTGAAATTGTTTTTTGTGGACAGCTTCATGGATGAGAGAGACTCTCTTTATTCCAAACCACGTACGGTCCATAAATTCTTCTTTTACGAAAATATAGCCATTGCACATGCATGCCGGTGCGTACGCAAAGTTGGGGGCATGAGATGCTAATTTTTTTATTATGACTTGTTCTTTTTCCGGGATAGTTAAAAGATTTTGTGCTTCTTTTCCTAATTCTTGATACTCAGTTTTTGCATCTTGATCGCCGTAAAAATGGTAGGCGACATTTTTTTGCATCTCAAGAATCCAAGTCCCGGGTTTTTGACGAGTATCAATTTTTTTAACAATAGCATCAGTATATTTATTTTCAGAGCATATAATTGAAAGAGGAAAAATGAGCAATAAGAGTGAAAGAGGGCGCATGAGAAACTCCTTTGTTTACTTAAAACTGTAAAAAAGAAGGAGTTTCTTATGCAAGAATTAGTTTTTTTCTACAGCTACTTTTGATTTTCTTTGCAGTAGGGTAAGGAGTGCATATTTATATGAAGTTGACGCGTCCGTGTGGTGAGTACAATAAGCATCGTTTTTGAATTGTTCGAGAACAATTTTATGATATGTTTCGCAGGGTGGATACCCTTTTTCCCTGGATTGGTGAGCTTGAAGAGAGTTGTTATGTATCGAATAGCTAGACAGAGCGGCATATGCGCTGCAACACCAACAGTGTCCAAGAACTGCAGCTTCGAGATTTGCTTCCTCTTCAAAACTTTTATAATTATCCTTATTGATAACTTCAAAAAATTTTCCATTAAATTGTTTAAGATGGATTGTTTCATGAATAAGAGTGAGGCGTGAATTAATAGGATTTTTTAATTCTTTAACAAAAATAATCCCGTTGGAACAACATCCCAGCGATGAATGATAAAGTGGTGAATGTTCGGCCATTTTTTTGATGGGATGAATGCATGTAATTTCTACAAGCCTTTGAGCCTCATTCCCAAGTTTTTGATAAATATCAGAGGCGTTTTCTGAGCCATGTTCTGTGAGGGTGGCAACAACTTTTGAAGAAAGTTGTTTAAGATCTGAATGTAATAAAAAACAGGGAAAAAGAAATGCTAAAAAAAGAATAATGCGTCTCATGAAAGGTCTCCATTTAAATTCAAGAACATTTATTAGTTTAGTAGAATCTCAATTTTTGTAAATATTTGTCTGTCAGGTTTTTACATAAAAAAACATTATTCCAACTGTCTTTTTGCGTGAAAAGGTGACGTTGTGCGTTATTTTTTTATCGTGTAACGTTTAAAATCTCATTAAAAAAGGATTTATCTTTGATTAGCTTTTAGTTTTCTCTTGCGCAAACGAATTGATTTTGGTGTGACTTCGATTAATTCGTCGCCCTTAATCCATTCCATGGCGCTTTCAAGTTCCATAATGCGATGAGGGGCTAGTTTTGCGGAGTCGTCAGATCCTGAAGCACGCATATTGGTGAGCTTTTTCAATTTGCAGGGATTAACATCGAGATCTTTATCCCGACTATGTTCACCAACAATCATTCCTTCGTAGACTTTTTCACCCGGCCCAACGAACAAAATGCCTCTATTTTTAAGGTTATCGAGAGCGTAAGTGGTGGTAGTGCTCTTTTCAATAGAAACGAGTGCTCCGCGTGTCCTTGTTGGAATTTCACCTTTGTATGGTTCGTACTCATGGAAGTGATAGGTAACGATTCCTTCTCCACGGGTATCGGTGAGAAACTTACTCTTAAATCCAATTAATCCTCGAGATGGTATGGTGAATTCCATGCGAAGTCTGCCGTTGTTAGTTTGGTGCTCTATGTGTTGAAGTAGTGCTTTTCGTCTTCCAAGGCGTTCCATGATGATGCCTTGGTATTGTTCGGGGGCATCGATGACCATCCATTCAATAGGCTCATGCTTTTGATCATTAATTGTTTTATAAATAACTTCAGGAGAAGATACCTGGAGCTCAAAGCCTTCTCGGCGCATGGTTTCAATAACGATGCCTAAATGAAGTTGCCCTCGGCCTGAAACTTTGAAGGTATCAGCGGAATCAGTAGGTTCTACACGCAATGAAATGTTGGTTTTACATTCTTTTTCAAGACGTGCTTTAAGATGGCGTGAAGTGAGAAAATCTCCCTCGAGACCATTAAAAGGAGAGTCATTAACGCTGATGTAAAGATTCATTGTAGGTTCATCAATTGCGACATAGGTAAGGGGGCGAGGATTATCAACATCACAAATGGTGCTGCCAATCGACGCATCTTCAGCGAGTCCAGTTAATGCAACGATGTCGCCACAGACAGCTTCTTCTTGTTCGGTGCGATCAAGTCCTTCAAACGTGTAAATTTTAGTAAGATTTGTTGGGGCACTTACAGTGCCGTTTTTGCAGACAACAACGCGTTGTCCAAGTTTCATTGATCCACTGAAGATTCGGCCAATTGAGATTGAACCGAGAAAATCTGAGTGACCAATGTTAGTACAGAGGAATTGAAGCCCTTCATCTGAGATATGAGGAGCAGGAATTGTTTCAATAATTGTATCAAGCAGGGGAATAACGGAATCAGTTTGTTTGTTTGGATCTTTTGAAAAGAATCCTAACTTTGAAGAGCCGTAAAGGGTTGGAAAGTCAAGTTGATCGGTATGTGTTGCTAAATCGAGGAAAAGACTATGAATGGCATCTTCTGTTTTTGCGATATCGGCATCTTGGCGGTCTACTTTATTGATAACAACAATTGGTTTAAGTTGGAGTGCGAGTGCTTTTGAGAGAACAAAGCGTGTACCTGGAAGTACTCCTTCTGCAGCGTCAACGAGTAAAATAAAACCTTCAACCATCTGAAGTGTTCGCTCTACTTCTCCACCAAAGTCACTGTGGCCCGGAGTATCGACGATATTGATTTTGTAATCTTTATATCTGATGCCCGTATTTTTTGCTAAAATGGTGATTCCGCGTTCACGTTCAAGTTCATTTGAATCTAAAGCGCGGTCCTCAGTGGTAGTTTTAGTTCCTACAGCATTAAATAGTTTGTCGACCAAGGTTGTTTTGCCGTGATCAACGTGTGCAATAATTGCGATATTACGTATTTTTTCTGATTTATTCATGTCTTTTTTAACTCAACAACTTTTTTAAATCCCCTATAAACACCTAATAGTATAGCAGATAATAAAAAAAGAGTGATCTTTTTTTATTATCTGCTTATTGATTAAACAATGTTTTTGACATTTAAAACCATTGATGGCAATGCTTTAATTGTAGTTCCTGTTGATGTATTAGTGAGAGTAAAGTTGTCGTTTTCTTCCTTGAGAACGTACTCATCGTTATTGTAGGCAAGTTGAGGCATAAACCAGGTGGTTGATTTTCCTTTTTTTGCGTCACCGTTTAGAAAGAGTGATATATACGGTTCTTTTATGGCATTGCTTCCTGATGTAAGCGGTGCGTTATTAATGAACCATCCGGCGGTGTTACTTGATGAAGTTAGATTAATGGATCCTTGTTTGTCTGATGCAAGAGGGAGCCATGAATAGTTAGAATATGCGGGTGAAAGAGTTCCTCCTACGGCAGAATTAGCATACAATGTTCCTGTTTTTTCTTTTACTGTTTCAATGTTTGTGATGAGATAATTTGGATTTTGAAATGGTGCGAGGGTTTCTTCATTTAAAATTTGCGTTCCCATCATGTTGAGAAAGTTTATAGTTTCATTATAGATTGCTATTTTCCTGGGGATGCTTTGTTTTTGGATAAATTTGGGAAGGTGGGGATAATTAAACCCTTCCATGATAGTATTTATTATTGGCTTTAATTGATGGCCAATAAATAAGGTTATTCTATTTTTGCATAAATCGTTACATTTGATTTCTTCGGCACCGTTTAGAGTAAAAAAAGACAAGGAGAGCCAGCTATTCCCGCTAAAAGATTTTTCGCACTAACCAAATAAATTCTTTATACTTTTAGAAAGATTTTTTTAGCGAGGTATAAAAAATGAAGCGCGGACCACAAAAGAGGTTGGACAAACGACTATCAATAAAAAATTTGCTAAAGGTAGTATGGAAAAGTTTTGATATACCCGAGGTATCTAATGCAGAAAATAGAGGGCTCAAAAAAAAGATAACCTTGAAAGATTGCCTAAAGGGCGCGTTTGCAATGTTCAGCTTGAAATCGCCATCATTGTTATCCTTTGATTTAGGATCGCGTGAAAAAACATTGTTTTGCAATCTTAAAAATCTATATGTATTGAGAAGGGTTCCATGCGACACATGCATGCGAGAGAAATTGGATGTTGTGGATCCAAGGGACTTGCGACAGCCATTCTTAGATTTATTTCATGTAGCTCAAAGGGCAAAATTATTGCAAAGATACGAATTTTTGGGAGGATATTTACTATCTGTTGATGGCACCGGTTACTTTGAATCTAAAAATATATTTTGTGAAAATTGCTGCAAAAAAATACACCGGAATGGTACCATTGGATATTACCACTATATCTTGGGAGCTGCTATAGTACATCCATCCATGAAGCAGGTTATTCCTCTATGTCCGGAGCCTATTGTAAAACAAGACGGTAACTCAAAAAATGATTGTGAATCTAGAGCACTTTATAGAATGTTGCCTGACCTAAAAAATGAGCATCCTAATATAAAAAGATTTATACTAATTTGTGACGCTCTTTCAGCAAATACTCCTGCAATAAATCGTATTAAAAGCTTTGATTATAGTTACATAATTAATGCAAAGCCATCCGCGAACAAGAGTTTATACGATTGGATTGATGGCTTGACTCTCGATGAGGTTAAATTAACCAAAGGCAAAAACAAATATAGCTTTAAATACATAAATAAAGTGCCACTAAATGATAATAAAGAAGCGCCGTTTGTTAATTTTTTAGAATGCGTTGCCGAAGAAGTTAAAGGTAGAAAGGTAAGTAAAAAGACCTTTGCTTGGGTGACAGACATAAAGATTAGCAATAAAAATGTTCATGATATAATGCTCGGAGGGAGAGCCAGATGGAAAATTGAGAATGAAACCTTTAACACGCTCAAAAACCAAGGCTATCAACTCGAACATAATTTTGGCCATGGCAAAAAGAATTTAAGTTCTATATTTGCCATGATAATGATGCAGGCATTTCTTGTAGATCAAATACAAGAAGCAGCATGTGGATTGTTTCAGGCAGCTGTAAAAAGCTGTTATTCAAGAAGAAGTTTTTGGGAGAAATTCAGAGCACTTTTTTACGGGTTTCTTATCGACAACTGGGAAGACTTACTTGATTCTATAACTTTTGGAGCAAAGGGCACCAGATTGATTCCTGACACGAGTTAAGTTTTGGTTCGACGAGAGGCCTTGGTTTGGAGCGTGTTATAAAAAAATTGTCTTGATTATAGAATACATTATTGGGAGGTAAGAGATATTTTACCCTTTAAAAAACGGCTCTCATCGTCCTGCCGTTTTTATTTTTTAGCGGGAGCACCTGTCGTTTATTTGGTATGTTGTACTTTATTATTATTGTGTATCTCAATACCCGTGCAATTTCAAAGTCAAAAGCAGTTCTTCGCACTATTTGGCTTGCATTGTTTGAATTTGTAATGATTGGGGCATTAATGCTTGGTGCATTGTTTCAAGCGGGCCGTCCAGGTTTTATAGAATCATATTTGAAGGCTAAAGGTATTTCACTTAAGAAATAAAAGTTGAAAATGACACTACCAAGGGGCACGTTATCGTGCTC
>CAYUHH010000048.1:0-6459 GCA_964444435.1 uncultured Pseudomonadota bacterium
TATAAAATTGCATGATATCGTTTTTTTTGGGGTGCAATCGGTTTCAAAAGATGAATTGCGTTCGTTTTTTAAAATGCTTTTGTTGCAAGATCATCTTGATGAGGAGCGTTTGAATAATTCATGTGAAGCTGTAATTGATTTTTATATGAAACAGGGTTTTTGGAACGTAGAGATCGAAGATCGTGAATTCGAAAAGAGTGGCGATGGATATGTTCTTAAGTTATACATTAGCGAAGGAAAGCGGCGCGAATTACAAAAGGTAAGTGTTCAATCCGATGTTTTTTTTGCCGAACAAAAAGAGTTGGAAGAGCTTCTCAATACTAATGTTCCTTGTCATTTTGACTTGCATATATTTGATTTACAGAAAGATCAAATCATTGCGTTTCTAGATCGTCGCGATATTGAAGTGATTTTACAACCTCTTTTTGATGAAGATGCATCTTTTATTCAGTTGGTTTGGGATATAAAGAAAAAAGAGGAGCAGACTCTTTTTGGTAATACTATTATGACCGGTATTCCTGGTATTAGTACGAAGAAGGTGCGGGGAGAGCTTGCATATAAACCTGGTACTTCATGGAACAGGCGTGAGCTTGATAAAACATTTAAAAATTTACGTGAGCTTTCTGTTTTTGAATCTATTCGCCTTTATCCATCATCAGTTCGAGATCCTCAAGGACGTCGTCCGGTTATTGTTGATTTAGTTGCCGATGATCCGTTAGAGCTTCAAGCGCGCCTTGGTTTTTTGGGTGGAAATCGTGCGCGTGCGAATACGTATAAAGTTGGTGGATCGGTTCTTTATAAAAACATAACAAACCATGCGGATACTTTTTCATGTAACGTTGATGTAACGCGTTTTTGGCGCGATATTTCAGCTCATTATATGATGCCACATGTCGGGGGAGCGCCTCTTTTTGCTGATGTGCAAATTATGGAGCGAAAGTATGATCAATTATGTTATACCGGTTGTCAATCGCGGCTTTATACTATTTCAGAAATGGGTGGCATGTTTAACCTGCAATATAAAGGAAGTAACATTTTGGCGGATGTTAAGGGGGGGTGGAAAAAGATTAAGATTTACAATCTTTTTGAGGCTGCTGCTCGTGCGATTTGTTTTTCTCCATTTTTGATTGGTTATAGTGAGCCATTTTTTATTTTAGAGCCGCAGCTTACCATTGAGCAGGTTGATAACACCATGAATCCTACGTTTGGTTTTATTTCTCGTTTGTATGTAAACGCGAAGTTCCCGCTTGACTTGCATTCGACGCGATTGGTGCGTTGTTTATTTGAACAATCTTTTTTTGTTCCATTTGCCGCTCAATTGGTTGGTGCTGTGCGGGCGCGGCTGGGCCATATTTTTTCATCTTCATTTGAAAGATTATTGCCGTCAGAGCGTTTTTATTTAGGGGGACCGTGTACGGTGCGAAGTTATCAACAGGATTTTGTTGCGCCCGTTGCCTGTTATGAAGAAAAGGGAGTAACGCAATGGGCTCCTCAGGGAAGTCGAACAATGTTTAATTTAAATTTTGAATTGCGGGGTTCATTAAATAAGAATTTAGGGGTTGTCCTTTTTTATGACAATGGGTTTTTACGGCATGAGGGTTCATATGACCGACACTTTTGTTGTGGCCATGCAATTGGAGGGGGCTTTCGATATCTTACACCGTTAGGGCCTCTGCGATTTGATATTGGGTGGAAAGGAAAGTATTATCCGGCTGATCGATCAGCATTAGCGTGGTTTTTAAGTGTCGGTCATGCATTCTAATTTATTTTGCGTTCTTTCAAAAAAAACGTTACAGTAAAATTGTCAAATTTTTCTTTTTTAGGCGGGGGAAGCTTACATTGAAAAAAGAATATGAAATTCACTGTTGTGGTGGGTCTGAATTACATAAATCGCATAGTTTATTTGATGAATTTGTTTGTCATTTTCCATTTGCTGTTTTATCGGTTTCTCTGGGATTACTCCTTTTGAGTTTTTTTACTCCCATTACGGCTGATCCGTTAGTTTTACAGCAGTTTCACCGATTGTTTCACAGCTTTCATTTTATGCATATTTTATTTGCTTCTGCGGGTGCCACTTTAATGTTTTTCAGGCATTCTAAACAAAAAAGTTTTATTAAGGGTGTCATTGTGGGAACAATTTCACCAGCATTTTTTTGTATGCTATCTGATACTTTGATGCCGTACATAGGAGGAAAGGTGTTAGGGGTAAAAATGCATTTGCATATTTGCTTTGTAAATGAATTTTCTAATATTGGACTGTTTCTTTTGATTGGTCTTGTTACCGGTTTTGTTTTACGGTTTCATGTTGATGAAAAGCATGGAGGATCATTTTTCACTCGAGGCTTGCATTTCATTCACACATTACTGAGTTCTATGGCTTCAATGTTTTATTTGGTGTCTTATGGATTCATTTCCTGGTATCACCAAATGGGAGTTGTCTTTATAGTGTTAATTGTGGCTGTGGTGGTGCCATGTACTTTTTCAGATTTGGTAGTGCCATATTTCATAGCGAAAGATGGTAGGAAGTAGATGGATGCTATTCGTTTCGAAAATGTTACTAAATCATATGGTTCTGAAGAGGTTCTCACTCATCTTAATTTATCTATTCCTCAAGGAAAATTCTTTGCACTTTTAGGTCCCAGTGGTTGCGGAAAAACAACTATTTTACGTTTAATTGGTGGTTTTGAAACTCCTGATAGAGGAAAGATTTTTTTAGAAGAAAAAGATGTAACATATGTTCCGGTAAACAAGCGGCAAGTGAATACTGTATTTCAGCAGTATGCATTGTTTCCGCATTTAAATGTTTTTGAAAATGTTGCATATAGTTTGATGATAAAGGGTGTTGTAAAAGGTGAAGTTTTTGAACGGGTGATGAAGGTTCTTAAAAAGGTTCATCTTGAAAAACATGCAAAAAAATCTATTTCTCAATTATCTGGTGGCCAACAACAACGCGTGGCGATTGCGCGTGCCATTATTAATGAGCCGCAAGTATTACTCCTTGATGAGCCATTGGCAGCACTTGATCGCAGATTAAAAGAAAACATGCTAGTTGAGTTGATTGACTTACAGTATGAGTTGAAAACAACTTTTGTATATGTAACGCATGATCAGTCAGAGGCGCTTGCAGTCGCTGATCAAATGGTGATTATGAATGATGGCGAGATTGAACAAATTGGAACGCCAAAGCAGGTATATGAGTTTCCGGTATCATCATTTGTTGGACAATTTGTTGGAAAAACAAATCTTTTACGTGGAACGTTACGTATAGTTGGGGAATCGCACTTTTTAGATGTTCCGGATATTGCAACAGTTGGTGTTGCTGTTGATCATTCAAAATCATGGATACAAAATGGTAAAGAGGTTTTATTAAGTATTCGACCGGAAAAAATTGAAATTAGTAAAAATGAAGAAGAAGGGTTTTCGAATCACCTTGAGGGAAGAGTTGATTCTATTATTTACCATGGACGTGCAACTGAATATTTAGTTGTTTTGTCTTCTGGAAGAGTGGTTAATGTATTTGAACAAAACGAAGAACATTTTGCCCGTGATGTGATTGCTGAAGGTGATCAGGTCCATCTTTATTGGCAGAAAGAAAACGCTGTTTTATTGGAAAAATAATGGGTGTAAGAGATTTAATTCGACGACATCAGGGGTATGTCATTTCTGTTCCCGCATTTTTGTGGCAGTTTTTATTTTTATTTTTACCGTTTTTAATTGTCATTGTTGCAAGTGTGTATTCTCGTTTTTCTGGTTTTACCATACAGTTTTATGGCGAGTTATTTACTGTTGCGCATTTTGATATTATTTTTCGGTCTTTGTTATTGGCCTTTATCAATGCTTTTTTTTGTATGGTAATTGCATATCCTGTTGCCTATTTTGTTTCATTTCGTGCGCGACGTTGGAAGAATCTGCTCGTATTTTTACTTACCTTACCGTTTTGGGTTAATTTTTTAGTTCATGTCTACTCATGGTTTTTTATTTTAGAGCGCAATGGATTGTTAAATAAGTTTTTATTAGGGCTTCATGTTATTCGTGAACCACTTCATTTGATGAATAGTTTATTTGCGGTAACGCTGGTGATGTTTTATGTATATTTACCCTTCATGGTGCTGCCTATTTATGTAATTTTTGAAAAGTTTGATTGGCGTTTAATAGAGGCGTCTTTAGATTTGGGTGCAGGTAAACGTGAAACATTTTGGCATGTAACATTTCCGTTAACGTTGTCGGGTGCTCAGTTAGGTTTTTTCTTAGTTTTAGGGATGTCATTTGGTGAATTCATTATTCCTCAATTATTAAATGGTGGAAAATCTTTCTTTGTAGGTACCCTTATCTCCGATTATTTTATTGTAAGTAGAAATTTAGCAACAGGTTCGGCATTTACGTGTTTAAGTGCCATAATGATTATGGCATTTATGTTTGTCTGTTATTTGATTTTTCGTTTGATTAAAAGGAGTGCAAAATGAGAAGATTGAGAAAGCTTTCTTTGCCTGTGCTCGTTTCACTTGTGTATCTTTTTTTATATTTACCCATTATTGTATTAGTTGTTTTTTCCTTTAATGATGCACAAATGACATACAATTGGCACGGATTTACTTTGCGTTGGTATCGTGAATTATTTCAGTCTCAAGAAATTTGGATGTTTCTAAAAAATTCTTTAATCGTTGCTGCTTCGGCGACGGCGTTAAGTTTAACTTTGGGTTTGATGGTTGTTTATGGGATGAAGCGTCATCTTGATCGGTTTGCTCACATTTTTTATATTCCTGTTCTTATCCCTGAAATTGTTTTATCTGTGGGATTCTTATATTTATTTTCATTTTTTGGTGTGCCGTTAGGATTGCCCACGATTATAGTGGCGCACACATTGTTGGGATTAGCATTTAGTGTGCCGTTGCTGCATGCACGGCTTTCAGAAATGGATAAAAATGTTGTTGAGGCATCCTTAGATTTGGGTGCAACAAGGTGGCAAACATTTACGAAAATTGTTATTCCTTTTTTAGCACCTGCATTTTTTTCCGCCGGGTTGCTTTCGTGGATAGCGTCATTCGATGATTTTTTAATTGCATTCTTTTGTGCGGGTAGTTCTTCGCAAACGCTGCCGTTATATATTTATGCGATGGTACGTGTAGGTGTTTCGCCCGTTATTAACGCATTGTCGGTTTTGATGCTTGTCTTTAGTTGCTTGTTAGTGGTTCTTTATTCTTCCATTAAATTTAAATCGAAGGATATTGTATGAACAGTTCATCTTTAAAAAAAGGATTATTCTTTTTTTTAGTTCCGATGTTTTGGATCATAATTTTACTTTTGTTTTTGTATAGCCCTTATGCGAAACGGTTTGTTCAGCGTCATCAAGATTCAATAACGGTTTATGTTTGGTCAGATATGATTAAGCCGGAGGTCGTTAAAAATTTTGAGGCAGAAACAGGAATTAAGGTTTACCTTAATTATTATGAAGGTAATGATGAGCTTTTGACAAAGCTTGAGTTTTCAGGTGGAAGTGGATATGACATTATTATGCCAACTCATTATATGATTAAGCCTCTTCTTGAGCGTGGGTTTTTAAAAAAAATTGATAAATCACGGCTTAATTTTTGGAAAGATTTAGATCCT
The DNA here is from genome assembly GCA_964444435.1 of uncultured Pseudomonadota bacterium. Lineage (GTDB taxonomy): Bacteria > Babelota > Babeliae > Babelales > UBA12409 > UBA12409. The sequence continues at coordinate 5,608 of CAYUHH010000048.1, forward strand.
CATTTAACCGGCTTGTATTATGATCCTGATAATACCTATGCACTTCCCTATGTTTGGGAGCTTTATGGTTTGGGATATGATGAGGAATTTTTTAAAAATAAAAAAGTAAGTGATAGTTGGCAGATGTTATTTGAGCCTAAATATAACTATCGGGTTGGAATGACTGATGAACCGCGCGAAGTGTTTAGTATTGCGGGATTATATTTGTTTGACGATTTAAAAGATATTACATCTTTATCTGCGGATGCGATAAAAATTTTATTGCGTAATCAGAAAAAAGTTGTTGAAGCATATACCGATTTAAATTTAGACTTTTTACTTATATCTCGTGCTGCGTCAGTTGTTTTGATGCCTTCAAGTATATTTTACCGTGCAAAACGACGTGATGATGGGGTTAAATTTTTGTTGCCGCAAGAAGGAACCATTTTAACAATTGAGAATTTAACTATTTCTGCCAAAAGTAATAAGGATGAACTCGTTTATAAATTTTTAAATTATCTTTTTAAGCGAGAGATTCTTGAAGAAATTTATGATGATTATGGATATTTTCCCACTCGTAAAGACTTTCTCTATGATTTAGATGCTTCAGATATTGCATCAATGGATTATATTTTTGGGCAATATTTTTCAAAAACATTTCTTATTAAATCTCTGTTTTCTCGCGGAGAAATGGCAAAATTATGGCTAGCCATTAAGGCTTAAAAGAAAAAAGGGGATGTACGGTTATTCGTTCATCCCTTTTTTTCAGTTTATTGAGTTTTGATTTCGGTCATAGCCGCGGGGTAGTTTTTATTATAAGAGCTTATCCGAAAATTCCAGCCATCTTAAAAAGTCTTAAAGAACAGGCTATTT
>CAYUHH010000049.1:0-6394 GCA_964444435.1 uncultured Pseudomonadota bacterium
AATAACTCCATTTTTAACTTTCTGATTTAATTTTAGTTTAAAAGGCCTTTTAAAGTCAAGCGTTTGTTTAAGTTTCGTGTGCTTTTATGTTTTGTTGTCTTTGTATTTATAAAATTATTATTATGGAAGTAGAGCTGCAAAATTTTAAAAGTTATTAAAAAAAGCGTCTTTTGGTTTTATCATTTTTAATCTGTGTTAATGATTGATAGGTCACGGTTAATATAAATTTAATAATGTGGATAAGGAAAAATGAATCAAATAAACGTCTTTATAACAACTCTTTTTGTGCGTATGCCAATAATTAAGCAGGTTATTGATGCGGTGATAGCTGAGGGCGGTCGAGCACTTCTTGTTGGAGGTGCAGTTCGTGATATTTTATTAAATCGGGTTCCAAAGGACATTGACATTGAACTGTATGGCCTCAAAATTGACGAAATACAAAGGATTCTGGAAAAGTTTGGCAACGTGTCTATGGTGGGGAAATCGTTTGGCGTGTTTCGTTTAAACGGCCTTGATGTTGATTGGTCGGCACCTCGTCGAGATAGTAATGGGAGGAAGCCACAGGTTGAACTTGACCCCGATATGTTATTTGAAGATGCTTTTCGCCGTCGAGATCTTACCATTAATGCAATGGGTGTTGATTTGCAGACAGGTAAGTTGGTAGATCATTTTGGTGGATTACAGGATTTGAAGGATGAAAAATTATGTGCGACAGATGCAAAGTTGTTTGTTGAAGATTCTCTTCGTTTTTTTCGGGTGATGCAGATTGTTGGTCGTTTTGAAATGGAAGCGGATGCGCAGCTTAATAAGATTTGCAAAAAGATGGATCTTTCAACGATTTCGCGTGAACGTATTGAATCTGAATTCAATAAACTTTTTTTAAGGTCTCAAAGACCTTCATTGGGTATTGATTGGTTACGGAAAATTGGCCGATTAAAAGAAATTTTACCTGAAGTTGATATGTTGTGTGGGGTGCAACAGGGAAAAAAGTGGCATCCCGAAGGTGATGTGTATATACATACTTTGCAGGTTATAGATGCGATGGCAGCCATAAACCGATCGAAATTCGCACATTTAAATGATCAAGAAAAACTTATGTTAATGTGGGCGGCATTATGTCACGATTTAGGTAAGCCTTTTACGAGTAAAGAATGGGAGCCTGGTAAAATTTCTGCACATGGACATGAAAATGCAGGAATTGAGCCGACTAAAAAATTATTGAAGCGATTTACTCATGATAAAGACTTAATTGATAGAGTAGTGAAGTTAGTTCAATATCATATGCAACCCGGGCAGTTTATTGAAAACGAAGCGAAGGGGTCAGCATATAAACGTTTAGCAGCTAAGCTTGTACCCGTTACGCTCGAGGAACTTACCTTGCTTGCATGTGCAGACAAATTAGCGCGAAATGCAGATTCCACGAATCCATTGGCAGTAACTAATGGTTTTCTTGATTTAGAAGAAGCAAAAGAAGTTTGCAAGAATGAGTTTAACTTTATGCAGACTGCTTCGAAACTAAATGTTTTACGTGATGTTGAGGCGCCAGTTTTGCTTGGAAGAGACTTAGAGGGGCTTGTAGCGCCTGGTCCAAAAATGGGGAGGCTGCTTAAAAAAGCATATGAAATACAAATTGAAGAGGGCAAAAAAAATAAGGATGAGCTTAAGAAACGGATTTTGACCTAAGTCTTATTCATGATAGGCGCAGGTAAATCCATCTTTTTTCTTTTTTTCTACAATTGATTGTGCTGTTTTGAAGTCTAATGATCCGTTATCATTATCTGGATTGCTGAAATTATATTCAATAAATTTCTGTGCGCATTTCCAGCATAAAAGTCCTCTCAGGGCTTCTTCTTTCGATTTGAGTGGAATTGTGAGTGTCATGGGAACGCCTGGTCCAGTGCTAGGTTCACAATCATGATTGAAACCGAATGATCGGTAAAAGACAATTAATTGTTCCTGTGCTAATCCATGATCTCCATAGGCTTCTGCGGATAATTCAAATTTTAAACTATCGCGAGGCATGCCATTTTTTTCGATTTGTTTTTTTTCCCCTATAAGGGTGGCTAACATTAATGCTGTTGCAATACCCTGATTTCGATAATCTTCATGAACATGTAAGCGATGAATGAAAAAAGCAAAGCTTGGGGAATTTTTCCAATAAACTGATATGCTTCCGGCGGCTAAAGGGCTTCCAGATTTACGGTGAAAGGCTGACAATTTATGTCCACTGTTTTTAAATATAAATTTATTTTGCATTTCAAGCAGATGTAATATTTTTTTGTCATCAAATTTAAGCTCTTGTGCTGTGTCAACTGCCTCTTGTAAGGTTCCCCAGTCGCTTTGATCTTGGATAAGAAGTTGTTTTCCAAATTCTCCCAAATTTATTTCAATTGGATCAGTTTCCATTGCATGGATATTAAAGCTAAGTGTCCCGATGCATAATGTAAGAAGTTGTATAAATTTTTTCATAAGAAACTCCATAGAAATCTTTTTTTAAGTATGATAATTTTTATAAAATATCAAATTGGAGATGTTTTTATCGAGGAACTTTTATAATAAATTTTTCAATGGCGTCAGGTAAGTTATTGATAATGTCGTGATATGTTGCAAATTCATCAATTCGACAATCATCGATTCTTTGCATGTTATATGAAGGCATAATTTTGCTGAGATATTTCTTACAAATGAGATCTACTAATCGTTCTTTTTCCCAATGAGTTAAATGGTATTTTTGTACTATGTTTTCCTCTATTCCTAAATGAACTATTTCATGAATAATAACCGTCTTATGCAGAGGATGACATCGGTGTTCATCTGATAAAAGAGTGATAAAGCCTGTTTGCCAATTATATGATCCCCCTGGACCATATAATGTGAGAAGTATTTGGTAGGTTGGCCAGATTTTAAAGTTCCAATTTTGATTTAAGGTTGCTAATTCTTCTAGAGCCAATTTGATGATGTGTTGAGTTTCTTCTAACTCAATATATGCATTTTCAAATGATTGAAGAGGATAAATTTTTTCAGAAAACACTTTTCTGAGGGAACACTCATCTATTGTAAGTTCGTGCGGATGAAGGTAGTTTTGTTCAAAAAGCGCATGATCCGGTATTCTGACCTCATAACCATTTTCCTGGTACCAAGCTGATTTTTCCATAATATTCATTACATAAGAAAATGCTTCTTCTTTAGTTTGTGGACGAAAAATTAACAAGGGAGACATGCATTCATTTTTGTACACGATAAGAAAAAAGAATAAAAATTTACAAAAGGTTTTTGGCATTGTTTTCATTTTTTATAATCGCACTCTTTATTCCAGCAATAAATAACGCTTTTGTCATCTTCATCAGTTTTTTTTACAAGAAACGGTATAGCGCATTGTGGACAAGGAGTTTCTTCAATGTCGCCAAAAATAGCGAAACGGCACTTTGGATAGTTGTCACATCCCCAAAAGCTTCCACCGCGCCATTTTTTTTTCACGACATCGCCTTTTTTACACAGAGGACATTTAAATGAAGCTTTTTCTTTGTAAATGTATTTGCATTCAGGATATCCGGGGCATGCAATAAATTTGCCATAACGGCCCATGCGTTCTTCAAGTTTTTTACCGCATTGTGGGCAGGTGATGTCGACGGTTTTTGGTTTTTCTGGTTCTACGAGGGTAATGCTTTCATCTTCTTCACGAATGAAGTTGCTTGTAAATTTGCATTTTGGAAAACCGGCACATCCTGCAAATTCTCCCGCTTTGCCTAAACGAATAACTAATTTATGTTCTTTGCATTTTGGACATGTAAGAGTTGTTTCTTCAACTTCACGTTTGTGCCCTAAAAACTTTTCAAGATCTTTACTGAATTCGCCATAAAATTCATGAAGAAGGTCATCTCGATCCATTGTGCCTTCAGCAATTTTATCTAAATCTTCTTCCATTAAGGCGGTAAATTGCCGATTCATAATTTTAGGTAAGTTCTGTTCAAGCATATCGGTAACTTTGATGCCAAGTGGTGTTGGCAAGAAATGTTTTTTCTTATCAAGTTCGGTGTATTCACGTTTTCGAATGGTACTCAAGATAGTTGCGTAGGTACTTGGGCGTCCAATTCCTTCCTTTTCCAAGGTTTTAACCAAGGAACCTTCAGTATATCGAGGAGGAGGTTGTGTGAAATGTTGTTTTGGGTCGATTTCCTTTAAAGTAACCGAATCTTTTTCTTTAATGTCAGCAGGAAGTTTAACTTTTTTCTCTTGTTCGTCTTCTTCAACGTCATAGAGTTTAAGAAAACCATCAAATATTAATGTTGAGCCGGTAATGCTGAAGGTAAATTTATCTCCTTGAAGTGTAATTTTTCGTTGGGCATAAATAGCCGGCTTCATTTGTGATGCAACAAAGCGTTGCCAAATCAAGGTGTACAACCGTGCTTCGTCTGAGCTGAGAGAGCTTGAAATCGTTTGTGGTGTTTGTGTTGTATCAATTGGCCTGATTGCTTCGTGGGCATCTTGTGCTTTTTTGCCCTTGGCGTATGCAGTTGCTTTTGATGGAAGATACTTTGCCCCAAAATTTCCTTTGATAAATGAGCGGGCCTGTGTGAGCGCAGTATCTGATAAACGTAAAGAATCGGTACGCATGTAGGTGATTAATGCAAGGGTGCTGCTTCCTACTTGTACCCCCTCATATAATTTTTGAGCAACCATCATGGTTTTTTTTACTGAAAATCCAAGGCGATTGTATGCCGCTTGTTGCAAGCTGCTTGTCATAAAGGGAGGTAGCGGGTTTTTTTTACGTTCTTTATCTTCAATGTTAGAAACAATGAAATTTGTTTTTTTAATTTCTTTACAAACTTTATCTGATGTTTCTTTATTGTTTATGTCGATCTTTTTTTTGTTGATATGTGTCAGTGCGGCGATAAAGTGTTCTTTTTTATGGGAAAAGAGACCTTCAATTGACCAGTATTCTTCCGGTTTAAAGCCCTTGATTTCCTTTTCGCGATCAACAATGAGTTTAAGTGCAACGGATTGTACACGTCCTGCCGAGAGACCTTTTTGAATCTTGCGCCATAAAATAGGGGAGACTTGGTAGCCTACCCAGCGATCTAGTACACGGCGTGCTTGTTGTGCTGCAACCTTTTTCAAATCAACATCTGTTTGATGTTCTAATGCGTTAAGGATTGCTGGCTTGGTGATTTCGTTAAAGGTAATACGATGTATTTTAGATTTATCCTTTACCTTTTTTGCAATTTCCTCTCCGATGTGCCAGGCGATAATTTCTCCTTCCCGATCAGGATCAGGAGCCAGATAAATTTCGTCACAGCTTTTTGCCTGTCGAACAATATCATCGATAATCTTCTTTTTTCCTGTAAGTGGAACATAGTCAATTTTAGTTGGTCGCCCAAGAACAACGCCCAACTCTCGTTGAGGTAAATCTTTTACATGTCCAACTGTGGACATAATTTTAAAATCTGATCCCAAGAATTTTGAGATAGTTTTGATCTTTGCGGGGGATTCAACAATCAGTAATTTTTTCATTTAATCATCAAAAGCTTTGTGTTTTTGCGTTTAACCTGTCCTTTATAATAAAAGGGTCATAATCAAAGTCAAATTTTAATTTCAATATTTTGTCAATTTTGAAAAATTAACACCTCTGAAAATTTACGAATGAGTAATTTTGTGGTATCTTCATAGAGCATGATAAGAAGGGATTTAGGGGGATTTTTAGTGGTTAGGGACTTCTAAAATTTCAAAAATTGTCCATTTTGTACTCCTTTTAGGACAAACTCGGCGGGAGAGGCCATTATCATGCATTTTTTTTAATTTTAGAAATGGTTGGGGTTTTTTATATCAAAGCGTATTGTTTTAATTATTCTTCTTTTATTTTTATCTGGTTGTGGGTCTCGTTATAAAAATACTCCTTTAAAAACGGTTTCTCGAAGTGCTGCAGATTTTGTTGAAGAAAAAGACGGTGTTGAGCTTCGAATTCGATGCTTAGATCTTGAAAAAATTTCAAAAATGTTTGATTCAAAATTTAGTGCATCTGATGCTGCGTTGATGTATCCCTTATTGGTTACTGTAAAAAATAAGACTGAAGATGAGCTGGTTCTTAAAAACAAGCACATTGATTTAGATCTTTTCACAGCTCAGCAAATTAAACAGAAATTATCATACAATTCAGGTTGGCCTATTGCGGTAGGAATAGCGGCTATTCCTGTTTTTATTGTGGGGGCATTCTTTGCGTCAGCCGCAATTATGTTGTATTCCGTTCCTGTTGGTGGAGCTTTTGGTCTTATGCTTCTTCCTTTTCTTGCGCTTGAATTTGCCATTGGGATACCTATTATTGTGGGAGTAACAACAAGAAAGGCAAATGATGTGCGTTATTACAATCAAGCACTTTCGCGTGATTTAAAGCATAAAG
>CAYUHH010000050.1:0-6054 GCA_964444435.1 uncultured Pseudomonadota bacterium
GCACTGATACAGAGGGCCGTGTAAAGACAAATGCGCTTGGCCACACCTCAATTCCCGGAGTCTTTGTTGCAGGAAACGCAAGTACCATTGCGCACGGTCAAGCAATTGTTTGTGCCTCGTCTGGCTGCATAGCGGCCATTGAAGCAGAAAAATATCTTGGCAAAAAGCCACGGGAAAAAGGACTCTTTAGTTGCCAAAAAAGCTAAAATCTCGTATTATAGTAAATGAAAATTCACTAAAAAGAAGATAAACGAGGTTTTCAAACAATGTCTATTACATACAAGCCATCAAGAAAAAAACGTAATCGTAAACACGGTTTCCGCAAAAGAATGAAGACAAAAGATGGCAGAAAAATCATCAAACGTCGTCGCGCTAAAGGTCGCAAAGAGTTAGCTGTAAGTGCCAGAAAGAACTAAATGCGAACCCCTGCTGAACGAATAACTCAATTCAGCAAGCAAGAAATCGATCGTTTATTTCAAACAAGCAATCGTCTATTTAAAAATAACGCCGTCACTTTTTTAGCCGCTCCTCGGAGCAAAGAGTTTGCACGCATGTTATTGGTAGTTCCAAAAGCTGCCGGTATCGCGGTTGTTCGAAATAAATTACGACGCAGATTAAAAGATGTTTTTCGAAGAGAAGCTTTATCGCAAAAGTTGCCAGTTGATTTAGTTTTCATTGCGCGTAAACCAATCATGAATTACTCATTTGATGAATTAAAACAACTCATGAAGACGGTTATAAAAAAATTATGATACATTTTTTATCAAAATGCACAAGAAAAATACTTATTTTTCTGATTGATTCATTGCGCCCACTCTTGGGATGTCGCGGCTGCTGTCGCTACAATATCAGCTGCACAATTTATGCAAAGGATCAACTAGATGACAAAGACATACCCCTTTATAAAGTTCTTTGGGACATTGTGAAAAGGGTCATGTCATGTCACCCTTTTCATCGCATAAAATAATATAAAGGAACCCATTCATTATGAATAAATTACTACGCATACTAGGCCTTTGCCTTTTTCACTCCCTTTTGAGCATGAACACCCCTGGAATCACTCGTTTACTCCCGCGCCGAAAAATCTGCACGCTTGCACCTGATGGAAAATATCAACTCATAGGAAGCGCTCATCTTGACGATGAAACAAAATTAAATGAATTAGCAAAACAAACAAATTGTATCATTGAACTTGAAAAAATGGTTGATCGAAGATCATTAGACCACCTGACAGTTCTTGATGTTTTTGTTTTTTTCAAAAGATTCGATACGCTCAGCACAACAAAGGCCGATAAACAAGCCTATAACATTGAAGCATTTATTGAACAAGCGCGAAAACAAAAAATATTGTTTGAAAGATAAAAAGGAGAACGCGTACCTCTGTATTGGATGGATCTTCAATACGCATAAAACGCAGATAGAAGAATTTGCAACTCAACAAGATGTTCGCGTTAAATTTCACGCAGGAGTTAAACGTCCTACACTTGCACAAATCTTTACAAATTCACCGGCCACATTGAAGGAGTTTCTTGTTGGAGCCAAAATACGATTGCGAACCGATTACTCAGAGTAAGTTTCCGGCTAAGCGACTTAATTCACTTCGCTCACTAATATCAAGATAAACGGTTCCCGCAATCTGTTGACCTTTAAAGGCATTGCTCGCAACAACTAAACCGTTACTACTAAAATCAAGATATGGAGCATCGATTTGATAGGGATCACCTGATAAAATAATTTTAGAACCTTCTCCAACACGGGTTACAATTGTTTTAACTTCATGAGGAGACAAATTCTGAACTTCATCAATTAAAATATATTGATGAGGAATTGAACGACCCCGCATATACGTAATGGCTTCTAAACTAATTTTATCTTCACTAATCATATGATCAAGTGGCCGAAGAATATAATCCTGCTGATGATGATGTTTTTTATTTCGATGTTTTTTCTCGCCTGATTCATGGGCAACCTGTTCTAACTGATCATAATCTGATTCTTGAGCTTTACTTACCGCTTTATGCGAGATGAGCTCCATATTGTCATAAATTGGCTGCATCCAACTGTGGAGTTTTTCATGAATATCTCCTGGCAAATAACCAATATCTGCCCCAAGCGGAACAACAGGACGCGCAACTAACATCTTTTTATAAGAAGCTTCAATAAGAACCTGATGCAGCCCCGCCAATAACGAAAGAAACGTTTTTCCGGTTCCTGCAGGACCCAACAAACAAACCATCTGAACATTTTTGTCCATTAAAAGATCCAACGCCATGAGTTGTTCAGAATTACGAGGCTTCAATGGCCACACAAAATGGGGAGCAAAAACCGGTTTAAATCTTTTATCCCCTAAATATCTAAAAATTCGATAATTTTGATCATTATTTTTACTGCAAAGCCAAACGAACTGATTAGGAACAAGATCATATTCATCAATTAGCTTTGGTAAAATTTTAGGTTCACCCTTTTTAAGTTCAACAGCTGGAACCTCTTCTTTAATCCATCCCTTATAGAACTCTTCCGGTGTAACGCTCCCTTTAAGATAATCTTCAGCTTGAATACCAAGAACATCCGCTTTAACCCGTGCATTAATATCTTTCGATATAAAACGGACATCATAACCTTTGCGCTTTAAAAAAGACGCAGCCCCCAAAATCCCCTCATCGCCAAACTCAGTTGTCAAAATAATGTTTTTCAATTCATCTTTTGGAGGACACACAATAATCAAGGTCCCTCCATTATCAAGAGCAACTCCTTTGTTGAGTTGTCCAACTTCTCGCAACTGATCCAGTCTCCGTGAAACTTCACGAGCATTACGTCCACGATCAGCAGTTTCTCGTTTAAATTTATCAAGCTCTTCAAGAGCCATCATGGGAATGGCAACCGTAGAATCTCCAAATGAGTACAATGACATCGGATCATGCAAAAGGACATTTGTATCAAGTAAAAAGACTTTCTTCTTTTTATCTGCCATCAGGAACCCTTTATTTCAAATCATCATTCGTCTGAACGGTAACAACAGGAGCACCCAATTGGCAACACTAGGGGGAAATGATATAATAAAATCGGCAATTAAGCGATGATACCAGGAAAGGCTAAATATGGAAATTAATGATCTTTATAAAGTTCGCCACTCAACGGCCCATTTACTCGCGCAAGCAGTTACAGAATTGTTTCCTGGCACTATTGTAACTATTGGCCCGGTTACTAAAGAGGGCTTTTTCTACGATTTCTTGCCTCCAGAAGGCAAAAGCTTCAAAAACGAAGATCTTCCCAAAATTGAAGCTCGCATGAAAAAAATTATTTCAGAAAACATTCCTCTTGTACAAAAAGATGTAACAAAAAAAGATGCTTTAGAATTATTTAAAGACAATCCTTTTAAAATAGAACTTATTAAAGCCATTCCAGATAAAACCGTTGGCTTAACCGTTCAAGGATCTTTTACTGATCTCTGTAAAGGTAATCATGTTAAAAGCACGGGGAAACTTAAACACTTCAAACTTCTGGGAATATCGGGTTCCTATTGGCGAGCAAATAGAGAAGGTCAAGCTCTTCAACGAATTTCTGGAACAGCATTTCCCACTGAAAAAGAATTAAAAGAATACGAAGAGAAGAAGGAAGAAGCGGAAAAATATGACCATAGAAAACTGGGCAAAGAAATGGATATCTTTTCCATGCATGAAGAAGGCCCCGGTTTCCCATTCTTCCATCCAAAAGGCACCACAATCCTACAAGTTATGACCGACTACATTAGAAAAGAACTTGATAAAGAAGGTTACAAAGAAATTAAAACGCCAATCATTCTTTCAGAAAAATTATGGCACCAATCAGGGCACTACAGTCATTACAAACCAAACATGTATTTCCTTTCAATTGACGAACAACAATATGCAGTTAAACCCATGAATTGTCCTGGCTGTATTTTAATTTATAAATCACGCCCACATTCCTATCGGGAACTTCCTCTTAAACTTTCTGAGTTTGGGCTTGTTCACCGGCATGAACTTTCAGGAGTATTGCATGGCCTCTTCCGCGTAAGAAACTTTACGCAAGATGATGCACACGTATTCTGTACGCCCGACCAAATCAAACAAGAAATTCTCAATATTATCAATTTCGTTAAACGCACATATGCAACCTTTGGGTTTGAAAATGTTGAGTTCCTTTTGGCAACTAAACCTGAAAAAGCGATGGGTGATGACGCCCTCTGGGATAAAGCAACAAATGCGTTGAAGTCCGCACTTAAAGATGCAAAAATCACTTATGATATTGATGAAGGTGGCGGCGCATTTTATGGTCCAAAAATTGATATAAAAGTAAAAGATTCAATGGGCAGACTCTGGCAACTTGGAACAATTCAAGTAGACTTCTTTATGCCTCAGAACTTCGATATCTCATATATCAGTTCCGAAGGCAAAAAGGAACGTCCAATTATGATTCACCGTGCTATTTATGGCTCATTTGAACGATTCCTAGGCATCTTGTTAGAACATTACAAAGGCAAACTGCCATTCTGGATAGCACCGATTCAAATCAAAGTATTAACCATCTCTGATGACCAGCTCCCATATGCGCAAGAAATAACACAAAAACTCAAAGATCAGGGCTTACGCGTTGAATTGATGGAATCGTCAGATCCTCTTCAAGCAAAAATAAAAACAGCCCAATTAGAACGCATTCCATGGATGCTTGTCCTGGGAAATAAAGAAGTTCAAAACAATACCATTACCCTTCGACAAAGAGACGGCAAACAGGAGTTTGGACTTTCATTTGAAGAATTGCTAAAGAAGGCTCAAGAGCTTGCCAAAAGATAGACCTATTCGGGGCTTTCGAGGCATTTGAAAGCCCCTTCAAAATGGACATTTATCTGATTTTCAGATATACTATAGTCAAACGAGGTTGTATCTTTTTGAAATTAGGAATTTGTCATGAAATCCATAAAAAAACTCGCAATACTTCCATACATTTTATGTATATCACTTTATTCAATGGAAGCCGAACCTGCAGAAAACCCTATTAAAGACGGTGTGAGACTTATCAATGAGGGCATAAAAGCTCTCTCAATGCAGCAAAGCATTCTTATTTCTCCAGCTCTTACCGCAATGATGCAACGACAACCACATGGAATGTTTGGGTTCACGCCTCAACAAAACCATGCTTTAAAAATTATGCAAGGAATAGACAAAATTATTCCAATGGTTGAAAGAGTTGCCGCCGAATCATGTTTTAATCCTGAAATTGGTTTTACAACGCTTAAACTTCTTCAAGAAATGAGGGAAACCACTCACGAATTAGCTTTTCCCCGATCATCTTTTTCAATTATCGGAAGGACATCTCCTCATAAAGACACCCTTCAAAACCGATTGTCCTCCCTCAACGAAAGACTTTTTTCCTATTTAGAAAATATCTCTCCACATAAAGGAGATCCTCGCAATCTTATCAGAGAAAGTCTTGAGACAATCGTCGAAATAATTCAGGCTCCTGACATGGATGGTTTTATGCCTGAAGAACAAGATAGCTTTGGTGTAAAAAACCTTTTAGGTGCTTTGAGCAAAACAAGTATGGCATTGTGGCAATGCCGTGAAAAAAAACGCACTGAATCCACACCCGTTGAATCACTCTCAGAACCAAGAGAAAGAGCTGCAGGACCTTTGGGGCTTGATTATTCAGTTGAAACGGTAGAAAAAGGTGCCGATTGGCTACAAAAACAAATTACTGACAAAAAAATTGTTGAATCTGTTCGTATTTTTTGCACGCCAACAAAAGAAGATGGCTCTCTTGACGGAGAACAACAAAAACAAAACTTAGCACTTATCGAACAATCTGCCCAATTTACAATAAATCCAGACCGAGATCCAGTCACGCTCTCTATTGTACAAAGTATAATGGTTCCATCATGGTTATTGAGAAGATTGCCAGAATCAACATTACCCCCAGAAACACTGCAATCTTTAAAAAGACCGGGTGACGGCTTCAAACCATCTGATATTGCACGCATAAGCCAAAAAGTTTGGGCAGAAATTAGTGCATTTGCAGGAGGTACAACAACTGAAGAAC
>CAYUHH010000051.1:0-5967 GCA_964444435.1 uncultured Pseudomonadota bacterium
TTTCCGACCTTAAATCAAGCAATAAAGAACTTTGTTTTATTTCCTGATTCGACTAGATTTTGGAAATACGGCCTTACATTTTGCCACAGCTAAAGGAGATCTTGAAATGGTACAGCTTCTTATTGAAAATAATTATGCCAATGTTAATGTATTTACACCTTTTATGACTTATTTCAGCGGAAAGACTCTAGAAAGTTTACAAGGGCTTGAAGGAGAGCCACTATCAACTCCACTCATGACAGCTGCCTTTTATAATTATACTAAAATTGTTGATTTACTGCTTAAAAACGGAGCCGATCCTTTAACCAGTGATCATTTTGATATAGACGAGACACCCATCACTGCATTAACACTTGCGGAACTCAATCACCATATTGAAACCACTAACCTTATACAAGATAAAATTGATGAATCAGACAAATAATAAGTTATTACCTCACCTTTAAAGTCATCAAAACAATTAAACATAAAACAAGCGATATAATCCCAAAACGAACCGTTATTTTCGCTTCTGGCCATCCAAGCAATTCAAAATGATGATGAAGAGGAGCCATTTTAAAAACACGCTTTCCTCTCAATTTATAAGACAAAACCTGAATGATAACCGACAGAGCTTCAACAACAAACAGCCCCCCAGAAATAGATAACAGCAATTCTTGCTTGGAAATTAAAGCCATCAAAGCAAGTGCAGCGCCTAACGCAAGAGATCCAACATCGCCAAGAAAAATTTGAGCTGGATAGGTATTAAACCACAGAAAACCAAACAATGCCCCAACAACAGCGCCACCTACAACTGCCAATTCAGCGCTTCCAGCAAATGGAATAACCAAATAATGCGCCAACTTTACATGTCCTGCAACATAACAAATTAATGAAAACGTTAAAAAATTAGCAATCAAAGAACTGGTCGCTAATCCATCAAGACCATCTGTTAAATTAACCGCATTACTCGTCCCAATTAAAATAAAGGCCGCCCATATAAAAAACATCCACCCTAAATTTGGATGAATATTTTTGAAAAATGGAAGCCAAACCATCGTATTAGGATGCGAAAAAAACTGCCACGCTCCAACAACACATAAAGCTGCAACTAATTGTAACCCAAACTTTTGCCATGCATCAAAGCCTTTTTTATAAAAAATCTTCTTCCAATCATCCCAAAAACCAATTCCCCCAAATAAGAGTAGAGAAAGAAGCATAAGCCATACATCACCCTTTGTTAAATTACCCCATAAAAGAACTGTTGTAACAACAACCATAATCACTAAAACTCCTCCCATCAGAGGAATATTACTTTTCTTTTGATGTGCTTCAGGGGTAAAGGGGCGAGGAACCGCGCTAAAGCGCATGCCAGAGAACGCAATAAACCATTTGCCAAACAAGAGCGTTAAACTTAAACCCGTTAATAATGCAATACACGCCCGAAAACTGATGTAATGAATAATATTAAAAAAAGAACAATAGGGCTTCAATAGCAACGACAAATGATACAACATTTTATGCACCGCCTCATAATAAATAAACTTTCCCCACCTTGCATATCCCTACCAGCGCACCTATGTAGAAGATTATCATGAGTCTACTCATTATTCTCAAAATAAGCAAAAAATACAAAGAGAAAATAACGAATTGTGCAGATCTAGAGCATCTTTATCACGCTTTTTATATTGACAAAACTACACATTCTGGTATCATTGTTAATGTATTAAGTTAAGAAAAACCCTCAGTCCTCTGAGGTCTTCTTTTTGAAAAGATAACAATAAATATCGAAAGAAACCTATTATGAATAAAACATTAATCATGGCCACATTATTGGTTGTTTCTATGTCTACAAACGGCAATGCTAACGCAACTATTCAGACGGGAGCCTCAAACAAATACTCACAATTATCAACAAATGAACGCCGAGACAAGATGATTGAACTCTTCAGAGAGTTTGTTGATAAAAGCAAAGCTCGCAATAAAGGCTTCACTCACTATGTAAATGAGTTCAAAGAAGTGTGCAACGACAATGGACATCTTTGGAATTCATTAGGGGCTTTTTGCAATGCAATGAAAAAAATTAAAAGCACCACAGATGCCATGAAACTCAAAGAGGCCTTTGAAAGTATTGGTGATAATAGCATTAAAAGTGAAATGGGAAAAATTGCACAACAAAAAGGTAAAATTAAACTTTTCCTTGCATTACGCTATAGACTTGCTCGAAAAGCTTAAGTGGGATCTGGAGGTTATCCGCAAGAACATCTTGCAATAAAAAACGCCCCAGCGTAAGCTATTACCTAGGGCGTTTTAGTTTACTATTTTCTTGAAATTATGATGAATAAAAAATTTGATGTAATTGTTATTGGCGGCGGTCACGCCGGAATTGAAGCGGCATGGGCGGCAGCACAACTTGGTTCAAAAACTCTTTTAGTTACCCTTCATATTGATACAATTGGCCAAGCTTCATGTAATCCCGCAATAGGCGGAATTGGCAAAAGTCATATCGTATATGAAGTAAGTGCGCTTGGTGGTCTCATGCCAAAAATTTGCACTGAAAGTTATTTGCAAGCCCGCATGCTCAATACACGAAAAGGTCCTGCCGTTCAGGGGCTACGCATTCAGATTGATAAAAAAACGTATGTTTATTCTGCAGTAAAACATTTAAAAACATGCCCAAACCTTACCTTACGTGAAGGTGAAGGACAAGAACTCCTTATCCAAGACAACCGTATTCAAGGGGTATTCATTAATAATGAAGAATTTCATGCTCCAACCGTTATTTTAACAACGGGAACATTCTTAAACGGAACAATGCATATTGGTGAAAAACAAATTGCAGGAGGCAGAGAAAACGAACAAGCAGTAAGTCGAATCTCAACAACGCTTAAGCAGTTAAATCTTAAAATGGATCGCCTCAAAACCGGAACGCCTGCACGAATCCAAAAAGATTCGATTGATTACAGTAAAATGGAAGCTCAAGGTTCTGACAATCTTGATTACTTATTTGAATACGCTCCTCATAAAGTCATCCATAAACACAACTGTTTTATTACCCACACCACTGAAGAAACACATAAAATTATTGCAGAAAATGCTCATCGCTCTGCTATCCATGTAGGAAATATCAAAGGAAAACCTCCCCGATATTGTCCTTCAATTGAAGATAAAATTGTTCGATTTGCTCAAAAAACATCCCATCATGTGTTTATTGAACCGGAAAGTCTTGAAATTGATGAAGTGTATCCAAATGGCATTTCTACCTCGCTACCAGAAGAAGTACAAGAAGCATTTATTAGAACTATCCCGGGCATGGAAGATGCTGTTTTGGCTCGCTATGGATACGCAATTGAATATGATTTTATCTACCCAAACCAACTTAAACACACATTGGAATTAAAAACAGTTTCAGGCCTCTTTCTTGCAGGGCAAATTAATGGAACAACCGGTTATGAAGAAGCTGCAGGACAAGGACTTATTGCAGGAATCAACGCCCACCATAAAGTTAATAATAAAGAACCATTCATTCTCGGTCGACAAGAAAGTTATATCGGCGTCATGATTGATGACCTTGTCACCATGAGCATTGATGAACCATATCGCATGTTTACTTCACGCGCAGAACACCGCATCATTCTTCGCCAAGACAATGTGTTTTTACGTTTAATGGACAAAGGTTATAAACTCGGACTTATCAACCAAGAAACGTATGGCGACTTTTGCAAAGAACGTTCTTTTATTCAAGATGCAATCGCAAACAAAACAAATTTTTCAAACGCACCAGCACGAACACGATTAATAATTGAAGCGGAACAAAAATACGCTCCCTACATTGAGCGAGAGCAACGAGAAATCGTCAAAGCAAAAAAATATCAGGAATTAATTATTCCAGACACATTTGCGTTTAAAAACCTTCCAGGTCTATCCGTTGAACTGCAACAAAAGCTTGAAACATATCATCCACTGGATATTGGTCAAGCAAGCAGAATTCCCGGTATGACACCTGCTGCAATCTCTCTCCTTATCTGGAAAATTCAAGCACATAAAGAAACACAAACTCTTTCTTAACCAATTTTCACATTCAAGGTATAGTTAAAGAAAAAACAAGGATACTGAATGATCCCTTATCTTTTTCACATTGGACCATTTTATTTCAACATGTACGGTTTTTGCATTGCAATGGGCCTTCTTATTTTTTTATGGGCAGCCTCAAAAGATAACCTTACCAAAAAACACTTTAAACCAAACAAGCTTTCTAATCTAACGATTCTGTGCGTCATTACCGGTATTTTTGGAGCCCGTATTTTAAATATTTTCCAAGAACAGTATGACAGCCTTTATGAGATGATTGCACTTTGGGATGGCGGACTATCTCTTCAAGGAGGGGTCATCGCTATTGCAATAACACTTGCTCTTTATGCGTACATAAAAAAAATAAAGTTATGGCCTATTCTTGATATCGCCGGCATTTATACCCCTCTTTTACAATCCATTTCACGCCTTGGCTGTTTCTTTGCCGGTTGTTGCTACGGATATGAAACCAATCTTCCATGGTCAATTATCTACACGCATCCCGATTCGCGTGCAGCATTATGTGTTACGTGCCATCCAACCCAATTATACAGCGCTATTGGTCTTTTTTTACTGTTTATTCTCATTAAATTTGTTCTTCAACCTTACCTAAGAAAGCCAGGGCAACTTGCATCCGTTTATTTAATTGGTTCATCACTTGAACGCTTTATTAATGACTTTTTTAGAGCTTCACATTATGAAGAGCCACTTTTTCTGAATACTATTTCAACAAGTCAGCTCATAGCTCTTTGTCTTTTTGGCGCAGGATTGATATTATTAATCATAACAAGCAGTGCTAAAAATAAGTATTATTCCTTATGAACCTATTCACCTACATTAAAGATCGAATTACAATCGTCGAGGTCATCAACGAGTACCTCAGCTTAAAAAAAGCTGGGATTTATTATAAAGGATCATGCCCCTTTCACCAAGAACGCGATGCTTCCTTTACCGTAAGCCCTCACAAAGGAATTTTTTACTGTTTCGGTTGCCATGCAACAGGCGACGTCATTTCATTCCTATCGCAAATGGAAGGGTGCAACCAATTTGAAGCAGCAAAACTGCTTATTGAAAAATATTCAATTGATGTACCTGAAGAGCTCTTACAAGAAAAAAAGGCTTCTACACAAACACTTGATGAAAAAAATCACTACTTTGCACTATGCGAACTTATGAGTTCATGGTGCCACAGCCAAATAAAAGATTCTTCAGAAGCCCAACGCTATCTATCTCAAAGAAACATCTCTCCTGACATTGTTGATCAGTTTAAAGTTGGCTTTTTTCCAGCCGGACTCAAGTATATAAGGTCTTTTCAAAGATACGCACATGAGAAAGGTTTCCTGATCCAGGACCTGACAATTGCACACCTATTAAGTGAAGGCAATCATCACTTCTACTCTCCTTTTGAAGATAGAATTATCTTTCCTATTACTGATCATCTCGGTCGCCATTGTGGATTTGGAGGCAGAATCTTTAAAGACGGTGATGAACGAGCAAAATATTATAATTCACAGGAGTCAGCTCTTTTTAACAAGGGAGCCCTTCTCTTTGGCCTAAGCCAAGCAAAAAAAGCAATTCAAACGACAAAGCAAGCCTTCCTTGTTGAAGGATATACGGACTGCATTGCCATGGTTCAATACGGTTATCCCAATACCGTCGCCACACTGGGAACTGCATGCACCCATCAACACCTGAAACAGATATCTCATTATGCTGATGAACTTTTTGTTCTTTTTGATGGCGATTCTGCAGGTTTAAAGGCTGTTTTGCGATTGACGCAACTATGCTGGGATGTTAATATTGATATACGGGTAATACAGTTGCCAAAAAACGAAGATCCTGCATCCTTTTTGGGGGCTGGGGAAAATCTAAAAACATGCATAAAAAAGGCGGAAGATATTTTCTCATTTTTTATGC
>CAYUHH010000052.1:0-5928 GCA_964444435.1 uncultured Pseudomonadota bacterium
ACGTGCGTCATAATTATTAAGATCCATTCCTGTGCATACATATTAAAATTTATTCCTTGTGTAATACGTAATAGGGCACAAGAAACAAAAAAAGGTTTTTTTGAATAAGTCTTTTCAAGTAAATAATCTCACAAAATAATCAACGCCCCTTGTGCTTCCTGCGCATTCATCTGAATTGATAAATAAAATTTAATTTATAAGCGCAGGAATGGCTGTATAAGATTTTTGCTATGCAAAAATCTTATTGTCACGCGGTCAAGCAGCTTGCTTGCCAATCCAACTGGAAGTTGGTCAATCCAACAGAATGTTGGGCACAGTCCTTCGATACAATTTTGCTTCGCAAAAATTACTCAGGATGAGCAACTGATCGATCAAACGTTCCGTTTGAATAAATCTTTAGGATTGAGTTTTATTTATTACTTTTTACCAATAGAATCAACAACTAAACAGTAAGACAGTTTTGAATAATCACATAACGGCACAACGGTAACATCATACTCTACGGGCCCCTTGATAAAATCGAGAACTTTCCCCAAGCAAAGACCACGTGGATACAAAACTCCTTCACCACAAGTCATCACAAGATCATCTTTCCGCAACCGTTTTGTATGAGCTATAAACTTTAATTTCATTTCAGATTGATTTGAACCTTCAGCTATCCCCCGTGCCCGTGTTTTTGCACAATACCCGGCAATCTTAAGGCGCGCATCAGAAACTAATAATGCTTTGCTATAATAGGTAAATACTTCTTCGATTCGTCCAACAAGATTATTATCAACCAAAAGGAGCATGTCTTTTTTAACCTCATCAGCCGAACCACCATCAATCAATATAAACTGCTCATCAGTCCCCTGATGAATAAAAAGAACCTGCCGAGCTGTCCCCTTTTGAAATCGTTTATATCGTTTTTTAAAAACAAGAATATCTTCTATGTCCCTCTTATAATCATAAAGAGACTGTAATTCAACGACCTCAGAGATCAATTGAACCCGTTCGTCCTTTAATTTATCTAATTGAGCAAGTAATTGTTGTCGGCTAACAATCCAAACGGAAAAATCGTTAAAAAAGCTTTGAACAAAAACATATGGTTTTAAAAGAGGATGAAGAAAAAAAGAACCCATTCGATGAGTAACGCGAGACGCCGGAGAAAACCAATAAAGTGACAACAACAATAATAACGCAAAGAATGCACGCCACAACCACTCCTTTTGTTGTCCCAATTTAACTCCTTATAATACGCTTCAACCCTGCCTTTACTTCATCTATTGATTCTGATGTTATCAGCGTTTGCCGCAAAGAGGAAGCTCCCTCAAAATCTGCAACATAAAAAGAAAGATGCTTGCGAAAAATATATAAACCTTCTTTTTCGTAAAACTGAAGTAAGAAGTCCAAATGCTTCACAGCTATTTCATAAACAGCCTGAGAAGACATCTCAAAAGCCTCTCCTCGTGCATGCGCTGCAAGCTCTGCTAATTTCCAGGGCTTGCCCCACATACCACGACCAATCAAAAATCCATCAACACCCGTTCGCTCATAAACTGCTCGAGCATCATCGAAAGAATGTATTCCTCCTGAATACAACACTGGAATCGAAACATTTTTTTTCATTTCCGCAACAAGAGAATAATCGAGCTCTCCGCTAAAACGTTCAGTTTGCAACCGTGGATGAACAGCCACCGCATCAATACCACAATCTTCAACCAACTGCACAATATCAAGCGCATTTTTCTCTTTAAACCCTGCACGCATTTTAACGGTCAAGGGAATTGAAATTTTATTTCTCAATAAGGAAAGTACATCTTTTAAAAGTTCTGGTTGAGCCATAACCGCAGAGCCTGAGCAAGATTTCACTACATTTTTAGCAGGACAGGCAATATTAAGATCAATTCCCGAAACATTTTGAGCAAGAATAAGATCAACCGCCTCTTCAACAAAATCAAGCCCATTGGTTGTCATTTGAAACTGAAGAGGACGCTCATGTGCTTCAAAGCGAAACGCACGACGTTGCGGATCATTAACCAATGCTGCCACATGACGCATTTCAGAATATAAAAGATTTTCTGGTGAAAATTCACGTACCAATTGCCGAAAAGGAGAATCGGTATACCCATCCAAAGGAGCGGCTAAAAAACGCGGATATTTTTTATCCGCAATTTGTACATATTCGTTCCAATAATTCATGCTTTTTAGTATACCATAAATCATCTATACTCATAAGAAAATTAAAAAGGAATTTTTTGAAAAAATGCATTAAAATCACACTTTTTTTTATATGTGCAGCACTTGGAGCCATGCAAAAAAAACGGGATGTAATATTAGAAGACAATTCACATCCATGGGCCCATAAAACAACCAAACTCGGGCTCCAAATCCCCTTTCATTGGCTCGCATATGAGGCAAGTAAAAACCCTCGTCAATGGACACAACAAAAAATAGCTCAAAAATTCACAACTGAATCCTCCCGCAACTTAGCCCTTCTACTCTGTAATGCCACAACGAATGTCATAAAAGACAATTTTGCCGAGGGGCTCAGCACAATTGTTGCCGATATGACATGGGGAACACAAATAGATGAAACGCCTTCCCTCATTCTCCCTTTCTTTGAGGATGTGATAAGAATAAGTGAAACTTCTTTTGGATGCGCATATTTTTGTATTATTTATACCGAACAACGAAAGCTATTTGAAAAAAAAGTCGAAACCTCACAAGAAATTAAAAACAAGCTCTGCTCCCTTAGTCAACTTGTGCTTATTTTAGGAGCACAAAAAGCCACACATCAACACAGAGAAAACATTATTCAAGCAGGTGTTGAAATAGGAATAAGCACCTCGCTTCATTATCCCCTTAATTACAGTATAAATCTGACCCAAACGTGGATCATCAATAACACCCTCATCAATCCAATTAATGATCTCTTAAACAAAAAAATTGTTGACCATTATGAACGCCAACTTGTCACTGAAAGCGCACAAATATGTGCATGCCATGGATGCATTGGTGAAGTATTAGAAAATCTCACCCCTGATCACCCCTGGCAAAAAATACTTAAACCCATCTATGAGCACCTATTAGAAGAAAAAACCTGTTGCTCATATCACAAGCACCCTGCTTAACCCCAAAAAAACAGCACCAGGAACCGCACTAATCTCTATTTTTGCCGACTGAGAGATGAGAACATAGCCTTTATCAAAACAAATAAAAGTCGAATTTTTGCACAAACAACGCTTATAATCGCACATCTCACCTACATGGTCACTAAAAAGGCAGGCCTTTCCGATTATTTCTAATTGACATTTTTGCATTTTTTGATAATCTATAAGTAGATTTCAAGTTTCGTAAAATAATGGAGGTTATTCAAATGAAACGTATTATTGGCTTATTTTTGTGCACCATTACATCATTGGCTGCAAATCCTTTTGGTACTGATTGGTTAAAATTTTTTGGAGAACGATACCGAAGCACTTACTCTCTTCCCAGGAAAAAAAACACAATATTAAATCCTCTCGGAAAACTCGTACTCTCAGCAAGTTCCGATATTATTCTGAACGAAACAGAATTTTCTCCAAGATTCAGCTCATTCACAGGAATTCCTGATGTTCTAACTTCTTTTGCCGTTGTAAAATATAAACCTGAACTTTGTGAAAAAATAATGACGATATTTGCTCCTGCAACAAAAGAAAAATCAATTTTAGCAACAGCTCCTATCGGCATACAACGAATGGCAAAATTAAGTAAAGCAGAAGAAAAAGAACATGACTCAAAATTACTGCAAGGAACGTTCTCTTTAGCGGCGAACGTCGCCCTATCTGTAATTCTTGATTCTGTAAAAAAAGACGCCGAAGATAGAACACCGGAAGCTCTTCATCTTCCGCTACAACTTGCAACCAATCAAACTATTTTATATCTTTCAGAAAGATTTCGTAAAATGGTAGATCATTGGTTTCGCCCAGCACAAGAAGAAGATGTCGCAAAAAAACTTGAATGTCACAGCTGCCTTCATGACTTAGCGGGACACGTCCCTTCAGAAACAACAGACGAAGGCGCAAAATGGAAACGAGCACATCACCTGTGTAGCGAAGACTTCGAAAGACTCGCAAACGAAACATCTGGCTGTTGTGAAGAATGCAGCCATCGATAATAAAAGTATTAATAATAAAAAAGGCCACCGAGTATTTATCGGTGGCCTTTTTTATTTAATTTTATAAATTTCTGACATAGCAAACCTCACGAAACTGCACACAATCTTCTAAATACTACAACATCTGACGATGACGGATTGCGTAAACGTTCAGTTTAATCGACCAGCATCCTGCTGGACCCGGCCAACTTTCAGTTGGATCGTGTAGCAAGATAATTATGACGTGCGTCATAATTATTGAGATCCATTCCTGCGCATACATATTAAACTTTATTTTTCATATAATACGTAATACGGCACAGGAAATAAAAAAAGATCCCTTTTCTTTAAATAATGAGTCTTTGAGTTTATGAAAAGAAATAAATATTCACCTTAAACTCAGTTCACGAACAAATTCCAAAAGATTTATAATTTTCACATGAACCCTTTTTGCTTCCTGCGCATTACCATAAATTAACAAATTACATACAACTTTTAAGCGCAGGAATTGCTCTATAAGATTTTTGCTATGCAAAAATCTTGTTTCACGCGGTCAAGCAGCATGCTTGCCGGGTCCAGCACGGTTGCTGGCCAATCCAGCTGGTCCTTCGATACAATTTTGCTTTGCAATATCACTCAGGATGATCAGGATGAGCGACTGGTCGATTAAACCTTCTTCGCTCTGCGAGCCTCGCAAGTCACGGCTGAAGTTTACGAGAAAAGCCGAAGGGTGTTACACTTATTTTGATTTAGCATTAAAACTAAATAAATAATTAAGCAGAGGGTTTTTTTATATGAAAAAACTAATATTACTTTTTATCTTTGTGGCAACAAATATTTTATCATTCCCAAAAACAGACTATCCACTCACTCATTTCTTCCTCAATCTAATTGGCCCCGCCTGTATTATTAAAGGCTCAAGCCTTCAAGTTCCCCTTGTTAAACACCTGATAACCATAGAAAAAGAAGTAAACTGGCCGCTGATGTGTGCAGGTGCATTTTGTTTAGTAACATCACGAAGTCTTTTACTTATGGAAAAACGTGTTAAACAAAGAGCACGCTCTTAAAATGAATATTCAGCTGAAAATCGCGGCGCTCCTTTGCGCGTCAGTGAAAAATTGATTTCCCAATTTTCTTTTAATCGAGACTCTGCAACCTTATTCGCAGCCAAAGCATATATTATTCCCAATCCAATTCCCGCAACAACTTGTGATAGATAATGATAATTACATCCAACCATTAACCCCATAATCAAACCAGAATAAACACCAATCGGAACCGCCCATTTAATTCCTTTACGAAATGCAAATAACAACGTCAAGTAAGTCGCAGTTGCAGCATGACCAGAAGGAAACCCATTGTGCACCCGCTTCTTTTTAAAAAAACTACAATAAGGTCGATTTCCTATTTCACAGTCGACACTCACTGCCTTAAGAGCCGACTTCGCTATTCCAATCGATGCTAATCCCCCCAACAACAAGCTTGCCGTAACTTTATTGTTAGGATTTTTCGATAATAAAAGACCAGCCGAAAGACCAATTATAGGAATTGCTAAACCAATATCTTCTACAAATGGTTTAACACAAGACCCAATATCAAATAAATTTCGATGTTCATAGCTATCATAAATACTTGAATGAACCCGATCATCAACCTTACGAGCCAAGCCATAAAACGGCGCAATAAAAAACCCAACCAACAAAGATTCCTTTGAAAAAAGATAGAAATTTGTCCGCGCAAAATCTGCAATAAAATCGTGAACTCGATATCGAAAAACACGGCGCCCAGATTTGTAAAGCCGCTGGCATAAA
>CAYUHH010000053.1:0-3642 GCA_964444435.1 uncultured Pseudomonadota bacterium
TTCAGTGGGCTCAATGAGAGAAAAAGCGTAAGTAATAATAATTTTTTCATAATAAACCGCCATTTTTTGTAATTTTATTACTCTATAAGTATGCCTGTTAATATTCAGTTTGTCAATTAGCTCTGCTGTTTCAATTGAGACTTGATGTATCGATCTAAAGAGGGGTATGCTTATAAAAATTTTAAAAAGGCAGAAAAATGGTACTTTTGAAGCATGATTCCGTTAAAATTAAAGCTCACCAATTTTTTAAGTTACGGGGATAACGGTCAAGAGGTTAACTTTGAACCGTATACTTTGATTTGTTTTGCCGGTAAAAATGGGCATGGAAAGTCTGCGCTATTAGATGCGATTACTTGGGCTTTATGGGGGCAGGCGCGTAAAATTAGTGGGGTTTCGCGAGCAGATGAGGCGCTTATTCGTCTTGGACAGCAGGAAATGAGAGTTGTTTTTGAGTTTTCATGCAATGAGCAACGATATACTGTTCGTCGAGAACTTTCTTTTTTTCATGGTAAATCAAAAATGTCTCTTGAATTTGGATATTATCATGAAAAAGAGTGTCGATTGGTTCCCTTAACAGAAAAAACTGTCAAGATGACGCAAGGAAAAATTGAACATGTGATCGGGTTAGATTTTAACACTTTCACGAGTTCTGTATTTTTGCGGCAAGGTCAGTCAAACGAGTTTTCTAAAAAGTCGGCAAAAGAGCGTAAAGATGTGTTAGCCACCATTTTAGGCCTTGAGTATTATGATCGGATTCGTCGTGTTGCCATGGATAGTATGCGTGTCTGTGCGACAGAAATAGAGTATCTAAAGGCGCACCAAGAGCAACTGCGGCTTGAACATGAAAAGTGTGAATCAGTTATAAAAGATGAACTTTCTATCAAAGAGAAAATGCGAGAACTGGAAGCGCAAGAAGCTGGATTACAAAAACAACAGCAGGAATACCTTAAAAAGCAGGAGGGGGTATTTTCTAAGCGAGAACAATTTTTTGCATTAGATAAAGAGGGTTTATCTCTTCAAGAATCGCTGCAAACGTTGCGGTATCAACATGAATTAATGTTTGAAAAGCAGGGAAAAGAGTTTGAGGTTCAAGGGGCGCGTCTTTATGCACAAAAAGAAGCAGTGGACGAACGACAACAAGTCATCATGCTTCAGAATAAAAAAATAGAGAAGATTCTCGATGAATTAGTGCAACAAAAGAATAAGTGTAAAAAAGCATTAGAAGAGAAAACAGCTCTTGATGAAAAATTTGTGGGGGCCCGTATACGCTTTGATAAGCGAAAAGAGCTTTATCATCGTATGATTGGATATGGCAATTGGGTGCGGGAAGAAGTGAAAAATATAAAAGGGCATGATTTATTGCAAATTTCTCAAGATAAGCCGGTTTGTCCTTTGTGTGAAAATGTGTTGCCCCAAGAACGACAAAAATTTTTACATATAAAACTTAATAAAAAGGCACATTTTTTAGAGCATCGGTTGGGGCGCGTTTCGAGGTTTATTTTTGAGTCTAAGCCATTGCTTCTTGATGAATATAAAGCTTTAGATGATACCTCTCAAGAGGTTCAGCGGTTATCTCATAAAGTTGAACAAAAAAAAGAGCTCGAAGAAGCCTATCAAGCTGCTCAAAAAGAAAAAGATGAGATTTTTACTGCTTTGAAAAAAAACGAGCATGTACATATAAGTTTAAAAAAGCAGGAAATCGATCTTGTTGTTCAAAAAAAGATTCTTTATGAAAGGTTTATTCAAGATTTAGAACAGCATGCAGAATATAAAAAGTTACAGTTAAGACTCAAAGAAAATGAACAAAAACGTAAATTTTTGCATGAGGGAGAATTCAAACAAGAAATTGTTGAATTGAAAGATCTGCAATCGTTATTAGATTTAAAAATGCAGCAATTAAATCGTGAAAAGTCTACGTTGTTACATGAAAAAGGGCGATTAGAGCAGTTAAAGGCATATTACATGCAACTTGAAAAACAAATTAAACAACATGAAAAGGACATTTCTCTTAAACAGGCAGAACGTGATGATTATAAAATTATAGTTTCTGCTTTGGGGAAAGACGGTATTCAGGCTCTCTTAATTGAATCGGTTATTCCGGAGATAGAAATGGAGGCGAATCAATTGTTGGCTCAATTAAGTGATCAAAATGCCCAAATTTTTATCGAATCTGTCCGAGATTTGAAAAGTGGCGGAGCAAAGGAAACCCTTGATATTAAAATTTCAGATAACGCAGGAATTCGGCCATATGAGCTCTTTTCGGGGGGAGAGGCATTTCGGGTTGACTTTGCACTTCGCATTGCAATTTCGTCTCTATTGGCGCGTCGTGCGGGTACATCATTGCAAACGTTAATCATCGATGAAGGTTTTGGATCTCAAGATGCTGAGGGATTACAACTTATTATGGACGCGTTGTACAAAATTCAGGGTCGTTTTGCAAAAATTATTGTTGTTTCACATTTGCCTGAATTAAAAGATCATTTTCCGGTGCACTTTTTGATTGAAAAGAGTGCAACAGGGAGTTGCGTTTCAGTGGTTGAGCAGGGATAAATAAAAAGGGCACGGCTAAAAAACCGTGCCCAAAAAATGAAGATCTAAATGAAAAAAATTATATGTTAAGTTGATAGGTAGTGTAACCAATGGTGAAAGGTTTTCTTGCTAATTTTTTCAACCAATTTGCGCCATGTTTTGCACCTTGACATGCTTTGTAAAGCACATATGGAGCAATAACTACACCAGCTGCGATACCAGTTGTTTTATAAGGATGTGCTTTTGTCCATTTTTGAGAATCTTGAAGACGTGCGTTGACATAAGCCGCTGCTGCGCCACTAAGAACGTATTCTTTTGCTGCAAGAGCTTTAGTGCTTGCGTAGCTTGTACCTTGTTGTGCGTAATTGATAGCTGATTTTGCACCTTGGGCAACTTTATCTTTTGCTTGTACTGCATGTGTTTTTGCAATTGTTGCAGCTTGTTTTACAGACGTTGTTGCTGCAGAAGCTTTTTCGGCAACTTTGTGGCCAATCGTTTGTGCTGTTTCTTTTGCTTGTTTTGCATATTTACGACTTGCTGTAATAACTTTTGTTACAGTTTCTCTTGAAAGAAGATAAGTTGGTTCGTTTGCAAACATTGGTGCACTAATCAACAATGAAAGTGCGAAAACTGTTTTCTTGAACATAATAGAACTCCCTAACGGATTTAGAAATGGAGATTTGTAATCACCACTATTTAGTTAAACATAACAACATAAATATAAACTAAAACATTAGTTTTGTCAAAAATAACAAGCAAAATGGGCGCTTTTTAAAGCGCCCATTTTTTATTCAATTAATAATGCTTATCGCAATGAAACAAGGCATGCTTGAAGTTCGTCAATTTGAGGTTGAATTGCTTGTATTTGGCGAATTGCTTTATTATATTCAGATGTTGCGTTTTTCTTGATTGCTGCAAGGCGCCTAGGCCCTTTTTTTTCCGTGTTTTCTTTTATTTGTTGAAGTGGTCTCATTGTTGTTTGATGTGCTGATATTTTCCTTGCGATTTCTGCACGGGCAGCAGCTACATAGGCAGCTTCTTCTTGACGATCAAGTTCATCTTGACGATCAAGTTCAGCTTGACGGTCAGCAGTTACATGGGCAGCTTCTTCTT
>CAYUHH010000053.1:3742-5906 GCA_964444435.1 uncultured Pseudomonadota bacterium
GCTTGACGGTCAGCAGTTACATGGGCAGCTTCTTCTTGACGATCAAGTTCAGCTTCTACAAGAGGAGCTTCAGCTGTATCGTTTTGAGTAGCAGTACGTATTGAAGTTGTTTCTGTTTGAGTGTCAGCTATTTCTGGTGCAGTAGCTTCGCTTGAATCTCTTTGAGTTTCAGTTTCAGCTTTTTTAAGTTCAGTAGTAGTTGGTTTTCGTCCAAGAAGGTATCCTGCGCTACCGATAAGTGATGCTGCGCTGATAACGGCAGTCCACTTGTTAATTGTTGGATTGCTGATTAACCATTCACCAAATGTTTGCGCTTGTTCACGTAACCATTCAGAGTTTCTCCAAGCTGCTTCAGCTGTGGTAATAGGGTTGCGGAATGCTGAGTATGCGCTTCCAAGTACAGGTAAACCGAAATGTGCATCTGTTCCAACAAGGGCGGCTGTTATAGGAGTTCCATAAACTGCTACAGCTTTTCCTTTGTTTTTAACTGGATGAGCAACGCCATCTCTTACAAATGCAGCAGTTGTTGTTGCACCATTTTTGATGCCTTCACCAGCTTTTTTAGCTGTTGCGACTACAGCTTTACGGATTTTACCTTTTGCAACGAGTTGATCAATAACAAGTCCTGTTGCTGTTGCTAAACCTGTACCAATTACACCTGTTTTACCATAGTGTGCACGAGGATGCATAATGCCGTCTACAACAAAGTTTCCAATGTAAGAACCTGTTGCTTTTGCACCACGACCAAGCGCGCGAGTTGCGGCTGTGTCATTTACCATGTAGTCAGTTCCTGCTGCTGCAGTAGCAAGCGCAATGCCGGTGGTTGTTTTTGGGTGACTCGTCGCAGCTTTGACTGTAGCACGGGTTGCGGAAAATCCTGTGAGAGCCTCTTCTGTTACGATACCTGCACCGAGTCCAATTAAGCCAGATTTCCTTGGGTTTTCTACGATAAATTGTTGTATAATTCCAAGTGCATTTGGTGCATCTTTAACAACGTCAAGTGCATCTTCAAGTGCTGTTGGTGCAACTTGAACAACTTCTAGTGCATCTTTAACAACTTCTCTTGCTGTATCCATACCTTTGATAGTAGGAGTACAAAGAATAGCTGAAAGTAAAATGAATGATATTTTTTTCTTACTCATGGATATAACCTCCATTAAAAATAGTTAACTATTTAATTAAACGTTTACTTATTTTGATTGATCTTCTGATGAGGCTTCATTTTGAGATTCATCAGTTTGAGTTTTTGTTACTTTATTTTTAAGCCAATTCCATGCTGATATGGTGCGACTCCATGTAGCTTTTGATCCGGTTGTAATGCCCGTTTTGATTGCTGAACGATAATACAGAGCTGTGCTTACTGCTGTGATACCTGCTGTACCAAGTCCTGTTTTAACTGGATTGTCTAAAAGCGTTGAAGGAATAGTTCTTGTGAAAGCCCAAACTTTTGGAGCAATTTCTTTTGTGGAATCTAATGCTAAAGAACTTTTACCTTTAACGTATTCCCAAGCTTTTGGAGCATAGGTAACAGTGGTATCTTTAACGCTTGCTGAAATTGGGAAACCACGACGGATTTCTTCTTCAGCTAAAACTGCACCAACAACAACACCTGTTCCAGTGAAACCGGTTTTGTATGGATGTGCAATAACAGCATCTTTGACAGCTTTGGCCGCGTTTTTTGTTGGATTAACGGGGTGACGAACAACGTCGTATGCTACAACAACGCCATCTTTGGTTTTTGTGCCAGCAGTTGCAAGTTTTGTTCCAGCTGCTGAAAAAGCTGCGCGTGTTCCATTGACTAATGCGCTACCAACAGGGAACTTACGTAATGCATCTGTTGCCACTAAGCCTGTAAAAAAGCCTGTTGCAGTAGTTGCATAAGGGTGTTCATTTGTTTGTGCGCCTGCAAAAGCGAGAACTGGATTAACGAATTTCTCCATACCATTAATAGTTGAAGAACATAGAATACTTGAAAGTAAGATGAATGATATTTTCTTACTCATAGGACAGCCTCCATTTGAATATTAAATTATAACCTCAGTTTATTCTTTAAATTTATGATAAAAATAAACCTATCATAAGTTTAAAACAACCGTAAAAAATGTCAAGTCAGGAGTTACGCATTAACTGAAAGTTACGATTAGACTTGACATTTCAAACAAAA
>CAYUHH010000054.1:0-5886 GCA_964444435.1 uncultured Pseudomonadota bacterium
TGTTTGAAATGTCAAGTCTAATCGTAACTTTCAGTTAATGCGTAACTCCTGTAAATATTCGCCTTAGGCTCAGTTTACAAGTAAACTCCAAGGCATTTATAATTTTTACATGAACCCTTTTTGCTTCCTGCGCATTACCATAAATTAACAAATTAAATTTAACTTTTAAGCGCAGGAATTGCTGTATAAGATTATTTGCTATGCAAAAATCTTATGGTTACGCGGTCAAGCAGTATGTTTGCCGAGTCCAGCAGGTTGTTGGCCCATCAAACTGGAAGTTTGAAAGCAGGAAGCTTGTTTTTCTTTTTTAGGACATAGTAATCTTTTAATGGTAATTGTGTACAAAAAAAAGGAAAAAATTATGACGTTGGTTGATATTCTCAAGCGAAGTGCGCGAAAATATCCTCATGAAACTGCGGTTACCATTAAGCGGGGATTTCGGACATTAAACTTAACATATAAAGAGCTTTATGATCTTTCGAAAAAGGTTGCGTTGTTTTTGAAAGATCATGGCGTCAAAAATGGTGACAATGTTGTTTTACTTGCGCCAAATTCTCCATTTTGGGTAGCGGTATATTTTGGTGCCTTGATGAGAGGGGCTTGCATTGTCCCTTTAAATATTCAAAGTACCCGTGATTTTGTTTTGCGTGCATTAAAGCAAACGGGCGCACGTGTGTTTTTTAAATATCAATTGTTTAAGCATTCTCTTCCTAAAAATATGACGGTTGTTGATACTGATTTTCTTGATGAAATTGTTGCAGATTATAAACCATCTCACTATAAAATGGCAAAAATCAAGGAAGATGACATTGCTCAAATTTTATATACTTCTGGAACAACGGGAATGCCAAAAGGTGTCATGTTAACTCATAAAAATATTGGTTCAAATGTAAAAACTGTTGCTTCACTTATTCATCCTGAGTCTGGTCGTGACCGGTTACTTTCTGTCTTGCCATTGAGCCATATCCTTGAACAGACGATTGGATTACTTTTGCCCATTTATAAGGGAGTGCAAATTGTCTATGCGCATTCTCCGGCGATGATTGCGGAGTTAATGAAAAAATATCGCATTACAAAGATGGTGGCGGTTCCCGAATTTTTACAAGTAATTCGTTCTCGTATTTTGAATGCAGTACATCAAGCAAAAAAAGAAAAACGATTTGACTTCTTATTGACTATTTCTCGTAAGTTACAATGGCATTGGTTTTCTCGTTTATTATGTCACTCAATTTTGCGGCAATTTGGTGGGCGCATAGATACGATGGCAAGTGGTGGTGCGCCGCTTGATAGTGAGCTGGAAGAATGGTGGAACGATTTAGGCATTGTGATTTTACAAGGATATGGATTAACTGAAACTTCTCCTGTGGTGACGACGAATACGTATGAAGTTCATCGGCTTGGTTCTGTTGGAAAAACGATCAAAGATGTTGATGTAAAAATTGCTAAAGATGGTGAGCTTTGGGTAAAAGGGCCAAATGTTTTCAAGGGATATTACAAAAATCTGCAGCAAACAAAAAAAACGTTTAATGGTAAATGGTTCAAAACGGGTGATATTGGCAAATTTGATGAAAATGAATTTCTTTTTTTACAAGGTCGTAAAAAATATATGATTTTGGGCCCTGGAGGGCAAAATGTTTTTCCTGAAGATCTTGAAGAGAAATTGAATCGATTAAAAGGGGTCAAGGATAGCGCAGTTTTGGGGCTTGATCTTCCTGGTGGCAATGTTGAGATACATGCAGTACTTTTACTGAGTGACAAAGCTCCTAAACCGGAAAAAATCATTGAAATTACTAATGAACAGTTAGCATCATATCAGCAAGTTACAGGCTGGACGGTATGGCCTGACGAAGATTTCCCTCGTTCTGCAACACGAAAAGTAAAAAAGGAAAAAGTTCGCGAATATCTTGAAGCGGGACGCAAAAAAAATGGAAAAAGTATTCAGGATATTTCGCCGCTTGTACGTCTTTTAAGTCAAGTTTCACATATGCCGTTAAAAAATATTCATTTACGTTGTCGTTTAATACGTGATTTACAATTAGATTCTTTAAGAAGAGTGGAACTTTTATCTCGGATTGAAGTTGATTTTCGTGTTGTTCTTGATGAATCTGCAATTACATCAAGAACAACGGTAAAACAATTACAAGAAATGATTAATCAAGGAACACAGGTTAAACCTCATCCACAACTTTCTCATTGGCCTTGTTCATGGTGGGCATCGATTGTTCGTGTAATTTTGCAGCAAATATTTTTTTTAATTTCACGTGTTTTTTTACATGTTAAAGTCAAAGGTCTTGAAAATTTAAAAGAGATAAAAGGTTTTCCGGTTATCTTTATGCCCAATCATTTAAGTAATTGGGATGCGGTAGCGGTATGTCGTGCATTGCCGTTTAAGGTTGAAAAAAATCTTTCTTTCGCTGCGGCGCAAGATACAGTATATAAATATTACAAAAAATTCGCATGGCTTGTCGAACTTGGCTTCAACTCCTTCCCTTTGCCTCGTCATGAAGGTGACAACATTAAGGCAGGTCTTGAAAATAGTGGTCAGATGCTTGATCGAGGCTTTAATGTTGTAATGTATCCTGAGGGAAAGATCAGTGAGCAAGGTGATTTGTTGCCCTTAAAAGAGGGTGCAGGTCTTTTTGCAACACAGATGGGTGTTCCTGTTGTTCCGATTAAAATTGAGGGAATGCAGAAAGTTTTTCCCTATTGTGTGCTTTTCCCTCGTAGCATTGGAACGGTTACTGTGACCATTGGAAAGCCAATGGTGTTCTCTCGCCGAGAATCGTACAAGGAAGCTACTCGTAAGATTCATAAAGCCTTGACCGATCTTTGAGGTTTTACTAAAAAGGCAACTTTTGTTATGTTAACAATATAGGGTTAGGGTTTTCTATGAGAAAAATAAACTTTTTTTTGCTTTTTTTTCTAAGCTATGGTTTTTCTAATGTCTTTATAGGCGATTTTTCTGTTTCAGAAAGAGCAACTTTAAAACTTCCTTTTTATTATAAAAAACCTTGGATGTTTCAAAAAAGATTCTCACTTAATCGAGAAGGTGTGTGTAGTGAACATACTGATTCAATAAGTACAAGTTTTTTAGCATACGGAGTGCTTACATCTAGCGAATCATGTTCGTTAGGTGAGACTTATTCTTTTGTGTATCGATCGTTTCGTTTTCTTTTTTATTTAGGAGAGGACGCAAGTGAGGCTTGTGACATATTATATTGTACGATTGAGTATTTTTCTACGTTATTTACCATTGTTGAATTAGGAAATTTTGATAGGGACAAGAATTATTTAATTGATCTGATTATTGAGGATGATTTAGAGAGCGGTGTTCCGTTAGTTTCTGTAGAACCTTATCAATTTTCATTGAATTTAAAGTAACAACTAGTGGCGGTGAGAGTTTTTTTTACTAATGCGTTGATTGCTTCATTTTCTTCTTTTTTATTGTTTTTTTCTTCCTCTGATAGGGCCGTAAGCATCAGAATCTTCTTTTGGGACAGATGATTCGGGAATTGGGCTACTATGCAGTTGACGTAAACATTTATGTAAGGCTGCCTTTTTTCTGTGTAGGTGATATCTTTCTGGGGGAGAAAGCGGTGTTGTTGGCGATGTTGGAAGAGACTGAATTTCTAATTGTTTTAATTGATCTGACAGATCTTCAAAAAGTTCAAAATCACAATAAGTTTTAGATTTGCTCAATGCAAGTGAGAGATGTGATTGTTCTTTTGAATCACCTGATATATTTTTTTTCATTCCAAAAAGAGGAGTGATTAAAAATGTGAGTAAAAAAAAATTTTTCATAATTAAATCCCTAAAATTTCCCAATAATTCTATTATATTATTTTTATAAAAAAAGTCTATTTCAGTAAGTAAATAAAACCCTTGCACATTAAGAGTGCTTTTGTATAGATTTGAGAGGAGATTAACCTTGAGAAGGAGTTATTATGAGTAAGGGTTTAGCGATTTTTCTTGCATTTATAGCGTTTATTGTTTCGTATGTTCCAGCGGTAGTTTTTTATGTTCGGCCTCATTTAACATTTGGATTAGCTGGAACATTTAATATTTCGTTGTATATGGCTCTTGGAGTTTCAGTTTTTCTTGTTTTTTCCTTAATTGCTTTTGTTGTACGTGCGTATAGTGTTGCAGTGGTGATTGCCTTCATTCCGGTAATTGTCTACGTAACGATTGGGGTCATTGCTGGTATCGCATTTTTGTTTTACAAGGATATTATGATTGCCCTTATTCAAGATAAAATTACAACTATGTTTGCAGGACCCATTGAAGGAGTTCAAAATATAGCTCAAGGAATGACGCAAGCTCCTTTTAAATTGTTTGGGAAATAGGATGAGAAGGGCTGCGTATATTTTTACCATTTTCGTTATGTACTCAATTGCTTTTACCCCTGTAATTTATTTTCATAATTATTGTCCTCTTTTATTGCAGCATGTTCGAATGTGTATGATTTTTGATTATGTTCTTTCAATTGTTTCGATTTGTTTTATTATTTCCCTTTTTGCATTGGTGTTCAAATTTTATAAAATAGCGTTCTTATTTGCAGTGGTGCCTTTGTTCGTTGAAGCGGTTGTGTTTTGTAGTGCTTTGTTACTTTTTATGTTTCATAAAGAGTTAACAGCAGCAATGGTTCGTGGGAAGATTAAGGCAATTGGAGGAGGTATCTTTAATATATTAAGGGTTCCACTAAAAATAGTGCCACCATTTAACGGAGGGGGAGCTCCTACTCCATAGATATTAAATTTTTTACTGCAGGGCCAATATTAATTAGGTGGTAATGAGGAATTGATATTGTTTGTCTGATGGTGTTGGTAACCCATAACTCTTGAACAGGACTTTTAAGAATTTTTTCAGCATGTTCTTGTGTGAGGAGACTATGGGTTGTGGCACTGTAAATTTTTGAAGCATGATGTTGCCTTAAGTGTTCTGCAGCTTTGATAATTGTTGATCCGGTGCTGACAAGGTCGTCAAATATCAGTACATTTTTATTTGTGACATTTCCGTCTAATGAAATAGTTTTTATTTGATCGATTCCGATGCGCTTTTTGTTTAATGTGCAAAGTGATGTATTTGTGAGGGTTGAAAGTTTCTCACATGCATCATGGGCGCCTTGGTCAGGTGCAACAATCACCTCAATATTTTTTTCTTTAATGAGTGGAATATAGAGTTCATATGGAATGTAACTTGTAAAGGAAATAAATTGGTGAAGGTGGTTGCTGTGAGGATGAATAATTATTGTTCTATTGAGTGAAAATTGTTTGAAGCAGTTGCAAATGACTTGTGCTCCCTGTGCAACAAAAGGTTGTGGATGATCTTGTCGAGCATAACCAAAATATGTAAAAATAAGATTGATCTTAGCATGAACTTGTTGAAGTGTATTGAGTAAAAAAAAGAGTTCCAATAAATTTGAAGCTGGTGGATTGGTAGAAGTTACAACGGTAACTTCTTCATCTTTTTTAATCTGACTTATGAGTTTGAGAAACATTTCATGATCATTGAAAATTATAAGTTGGTATTGTCCTAATTCATCTTTAAATGTTTTTTCAAGCTGTTTTGTGGAAGATGTAAGAAAGATCATGCAGCATATCCTGATGATTGAAGAATTTTAATAGCTGCTTCGTCTTCAACTGGTGAAAAATCTTGGTAAAATTCGCCAATAGCACCCAGATATGATGGCTCAATAACAGTAATTACTTCATCAACTTCTTGTTCAAGCATTTTTTTTACTTCGGGAGTAATGACTGGGGTGGCAATAATAATTTTTCGGGGGCGTTGTTTTTTTATTGCTTCTGTTGCAGCTAAAAGTGTTCTTCCTGTTGCAACGCCATCATCAACGATAACAATGGTTTTTCCGGTGCAAAATGGTTTTTCTTT
>CAYUHH010000055.1:0-5755 GCA_964444435.1 uncultured Pseudomonadota bacterium
GTGAGCGTTGAAAAAATAAAAGAGTATATTCGAAGCCAATAAGATACTTCGAAGTCTTACTTCATGAGGCCACGGCTTTTAAGCCGTGCGAGGTTCACTAAATTTAGTAATTCTGGTGAATTATTGAGCGTTGTTTTTTTATGGTAATCGAAGCACAGTGTTGTATGGGTTAATCTCTTTTTTAAGAGGGTTTTTGATAAATTAGAAATGACAAGTAGCATAATATGAGGCAAACGTTAAAGAAAATACAGTGATTTGACTATTGTAAAGCCTTTTTTTATACTTAATTAAAGGGGTTTTTTAGGGATGGGATGCGCTGCAACCTTATTTTATTGGGTGTATGGCTGGGTGATGCCAACGAAGCTACTGGCTTAAAGTTTAATGCTTTTTGGTTAACTTTGTATTTTTAGTCGTCATTTAATGGCTTTGAGTTATGCAAAATTTGAAAGAAAATTTGTAAAAGAAAATTTTGGAATGTTGTATATTAATGCTTTTTTTGAAAGGTAGTATGAAAAAATTATTTTTAAGGTTATTTTTTCTTTCATTGGTGACGGCAGCTTTTTCACTTGATGTTGATCCATTATGTGTTGGTTTTGGTTTGGGGGCACTTACTAATGTTGGAAAATATAAAGTTCAAAAGAATGTTGCATTAGTTTCATTATATTTTGTTTTTGCTCAAGATGGCAAAGACTTTGCAACGGTATGTGGCGGTCATGTTTTAGGTGGCGTAATGAGCGGTTTAATTGAAGCATTCAAAAAGCATCAAGTAAATGTGAAGAAGCATAAAAAGGTTAAAATAGTCCAATAAAAATAATCAAAAAAACTTTTGAGAAAAATTGAAAGCGTCATCGGGTAAAACCATTCATTTTTTCTTACATATAACGAAATTTCATTGGGTCCAATATGGACCCATTTTATTGGACTATTTTTTTGTGTAATTTTTTCAATTGCTGTAGGGTGAACGCTGTTTATTAATGCGCTGAGCGTGGGGTTTTGTAAAGTAAGATGTTCATTGCAATTAAAACACAGGGTAAAATGTTGCCCCTTTTCTTTGAGTAAGGTGCGAGATAAGATAAAAGAATGTTTTAATTCATTGAAAATATGGGATTGTTCTGTTGTGAGAATTTTTTTAATATATGGCTCTATCGTTTCAATTTTTTTATATGTTCGTAATTGAGATACTTGTGGCCGAGCTTTTTCCCATTCGTATGAATAAAGTCGAATTTTTTTTTTGCCATAAGGACTTTCTTTCTTTATGTCGAGATAGACTTTATTTATTTCATTTTTTTTATTTCCGCTGTCTTGAGCCAAAATGATTGATGATGCCTGGCGGTATAATGATAAAAGTTCTTTTTTTAGAGAAGGTGATGCGTGGATCATGTCAAGGAGTTGTTCTATTTGGTTTTTGGGTTTTATGAGGTAGGGTAAAGGAATTTGAATAATTTCTCTGTTTTCATTAATGCTCGTCGGTGTAATTTTTATAGATTGTTCATAATTAAGGGGATATGAAATATGCCATGTATCAAAAAACGTTTTAACTGCCTTGACGAGAGGAGTTGGATAAAGTGTGCACGGTAGAAATAAAATAATAGAGATAAAGTTTTTAATACTCAGTATATTTTTTGCTTTTTCCCTTCACTTTTTCCACGGGATATTTTTTTTTAATTTCTTCTAATTTTTCAAAAATAGCTTTTTCTGGGTCAATTTTAGCAGAGACGCAAAATGCTAATGTGGCAATAAAAACATCAGCTATTTCATGGCGAACTTCTGTGTTTTTTTCATCAACTATTTCATATGATTTGTCGGAATGTATCCATCTAAAAATTTCCATGAGCTCTGCAGCTTCTATTGAAATTGCACAGCTGAGATTTTTAGGATCATGAAATTGTTCCCATTCTCGTTCTCTGACAAATTGTGCAACCAGGTTTTTAAGGTCATTGAGTGATTTAGTCATGGTTTTTTCTTAAATAGAGAGTTCTTGTTTATTTGAATTTTCTTGATAATGTTCTTCTGGGTTAGTTCCGCGGATTTCGACCTTATCAATATATTTTTCTAAAATGCTCTTAAATTCTTCAAGTGTTTTTATTGGAAAAGGCCCAACTTTTTCAAGCGCTTTTTTGAGGCAGATTTTATTGCTGAATTGTTGAATGAAAAACTTATGCGTACCCTTGATCCATTGCCCTATTTTTTCCATATCTTCATGGGTGACAATTGTTGGAACAACCGTCATGCGTAACTCATAGGGTACACGATTTTCTAGTAAGAGATTTACGCTGTTTTTAATTTTATCTAGGTCTGTGGGGACTTGAATGATATCGATATATTTTTCTGGGGTTTCCTTGATGTCCATTGCAATGTAGTCAACGAGCTTATTATTAATGAGTTCTTCAAGTATGTCAGGATTTGTTCCATTTGAGTCGAGTTTTACTTTAAATCCCATTGATTTGATTTTTGCAATATGTTCAGGAAGATCTTTGTGTAATGTTGGTTCTCCTCCTGAGATACAGACTGCGTCAAGCCACTTTTTCTTTGTTATAAGAAATTCATAAAACCATTCGTTGGTTATAGTTGGTATTTTTTCAGGATTAAGAACTAAGTCTTTGTTGTGGCAAAATACACAACGGAAGTTGCAACCGGCAGTAAAAATTACGCAGCATGTGTATGGCTCATAATCAATGAGTGATATTTTTTGAATGCCTTTAATAATCATGCATGATCCTTTTTAAACTTTTTTTATCTTTTGTAAGAATAAGGGTAAATAGGTGATAAGACAACTCAAGAAAATAGGAGTGATCATAAAATACAAGTATAATGAAGAAAGATTTTTTGGAGTCGTCTATTATGTTTTTAATTTTATTGTTATATATTGGTTTTTCTCTTTCATTTGTTTTAATGAAGGCTTCGTTAGCTTACAGTGAGCCCTTTTTCTTAGTAGCTGTTCGCATGTTATTTTCTGCATTAATTTTATATGGATGGTTATATATAAGAAAGGAGCGACCAAAAATAAAACGTTCTCATTGGTGGATATTTCTTGGTGCTGCAGCGTTCAATATTTACGTTACAAATACTTTTGAATTAGTTGGCTTGCAACAATGCAGTGCAGTAAAGGTCGCTCTTATTTTTTGTTTTGCTCCATTTTTAGGAGCACTGCTTTCTTATTTTATCTGGAATGAACGATTGATTTTTTTTAAATGGTTTGGGCTAGGACTCGGACTGTTGGGAATCCTGCTCTTGTTTGTGCATTCTGGAAAAGGTTCATCGTTAGCAGTAAATTCGTCTGATATATGGATATTAGGAGCGATGATTGGAACAACGGTGGGATGGACATTTGTTAAGCGATTAGTTTTTGATTATAAATACTCCGCAGTTTTAGTGAATGCAGTTACTATGTTAATTGGTGGGGTTGGTGCATTGCTTTCATCTTTTTTTATAGAATCTTGGCATCCCTTTCCAATTTATGGCGCGTCACAATTTTGGACTCTTGTAATAGGAACATCACTTCTGTCTTGTATTTGTTGTTATAATCTTTATGCATGGCTATTGCGGATGCATTCGGTTGTTTTAATGACCTTTGCGAGTTTTTTGAGCCCGTTTTTTACGGCAATTTTCGGTTATTTCTTTTTGCATGAAACAATAAACGCTACTTTTGTTGGCTCATTTATTTTGTTAATGCTTGGACTTGTTATTTTTTATAAAAACGAAATTAAAAAAGAATCTTCACGATAATTATTATCGTGAAGATTCTTTTTCTTTAATAACTAATTGCTTGTAGGAATATTCATTGATTTCTTTTTTTGAGCGAGAAGCTTGCTTTCTTTGACAAGTAAGTCTTTTACTCCCGGGGCATTGTATGCAAGTGAAACAAATTCTTTCATCGTATTTGTTGTAATCTTTTTTTCTGTATCATATGTTTTTCGATCTTTAAATTCTTCTTTTTTACCGTTATTCCATTGTTGTGTTGGTCTCCAGTACCCAACAATTCTTGAAAACACTTCAGTTGTTTGTTTGCAATGTGGACAGACTGGTTGTTGGCCGCGTAAGTAGCCATGTTGCGTGCATATACTAAAAGTAGGGCTAATTGAAAAATATGGTAAATGGGTATTTTCTGCGATTTTTTTGACCAGATGTTTGCATGCTTCACCAGAGCGCATTCGTTCACCGAGGAATGTATGAAAAATTGTTCCACCTGTGTAGAGTTGTTGAATTTTATCTTGATGTTCAAGGGCATCCATTAAGTCATCAGTGTGGTTAACGGGAAGTTGTGTTGAGTTAGTGAGATACGGTTCATCTGTGCCCGCGGTGATAATTTCTGGATGCATTTTTTTATCGCAGCGCGCAAAGCGATAAGAAGTTCCTTCTGCGGGTGTAGCTTCGAGGTTGTAGAGGTTTCCAGTTTCTTTTTGGTATTCAACCATTTTTTCACGCATGAAGTTGAGTATTTCAATGGTAAAATCAGTTCCCTCTTGCGTTCCAATCGTTTGGCCAAGAAAGTTTAGGCAACATTCGTTCATGCCACAAAGACCAATTGTTGAGAAGTGATTATTGAATGTGCCCAGATAGGTCTTGGTATAAGGCATGAGACCTCGTTCAAGGTTTTCATCGATAAGTTTGCGTTTTATTTCTAAAGCATCTTTTGCCAATTTCATTGAATGATTAAGTTGGCGTAGAAATTCTTCTTTAGTTTTTGATTCGTATCCAAGGCGATTCATATTGATGGTAACGACCCCTATTGATCCGGTTGAGTCTCCAGGTCCCCACATTGAGCCTGGTCGTTTCATTAATTGCGATTGATCTAAATTAAGGCGGCAACACATTGCGCGGATACTGCTAGGATCAAGATCAGATCCAATATAGTTTTGGAAGTAAGGGAGGCCATATTTTGCCGTTGCTTCAAAAAGGATGTCAGCATTTTGCGAATCCCAATTAAAATCTTTTGTGAGATTATATGTTGGGATAGGCCATGAGAAAATTCGTCCGATTCCATCTCCTTCGAGCATGACCTCAAGAAATGCTCGATTAATTATATCCATCTCTTTTTGACATTCGCCATAGGTAAAATCTTGTGTTTTTCCTCCTACAATGGCTGATTCATTTTTCATGTCCTCTGGAACTACCCAGTCAAAGGTAAGGTTGGTAAAAGGTGTTTGGCTTCCCCATCTGCTTGGAATATTTAATGAAAAGACAAGTTGTTGTAATGCTTGTTTTGTTTCACGATATGAAAGATTGTCGGTTTTGACAAAAGGCGCAAGCAACGTATCTACAGATGAAAAAGCTTGAGCGCCTGCGAATTCCATTTGAAGACATCCAATAAAGTTGATCATGTGATGAACGACGGTACTTAAATGTTTTGCCGGTTTACATTGTATTTTAAATGGTACATTTCCAAGACCAAGTAAGAGAAGATTTTTAAGTGACCACCCTGCACAATATCCAATAATTCCATTGCTCAGATCATGAATATGGAGTGATCCATTAATATGTGCTTCGCGTATTTCTTCTGGATAATGATTATATAATGTATGAAGACTAATAACTTTTCCTGCTGCATGGAGCAAAAGGCCTGAGAAACTGTAGTTTTCATTACTGTTTTCGTTAACGCGCCAGTCGGTTTCGTTAAGGTATGAGTTTACAGTTTCAATGGGATTCAACATAACCGTTGAATCCTTTTTTGGTGAGTAGGCCATACAGTTCCTTTTTGATTATTTAAAAGT
The DNA here is from genome assembly GCA_964444435.1 of uncultured Pseudomonadota bacterium. Classification (GTDB taxonomy): domain Bacteria; phylum Babelota; class Babeliae; order Babelales; family UBA12409; genus UBA12409. The sequence continues at coordinate 5,712 of CAYUHH010000055.1, forward strand.
ATGATTATTTTTTAATAACTTACAGAATAATTTTGAGAGGAAAC
>CAYUHH010000056.1:0-5755 GCA_964444435.1 uncultured Pseudomonadota bacterium
CTTTACCCGCAGCAGGAATAACAACTTTATTTATATTCATTTCAGCAACCATTAAAAAAAAACAACACGATAAACAACTTAAATACTTCATACAAAAACTCCTCACTTTGGTTTTTGCGCAAGAATCCAACAACGTGCTACGTTTTTTTCTTCATTCCTAATGATACCATTTCTCATTAAAAACCTATAATCTGGCCATTGATGATATTTAAAAATGGCAGAAATATAATCATAGTTACCCCACTGTCCCACTTCTTTAATATCAAATCCACATGTCGCAAAAAGCATAGTCAAACCTAATGGTCGATATCCATTAAAATGCCAGGGCAAATCATGTGGAATATTCATAAAGGGAACACTCGTAAAAACATAACCTCCAGGCTTAACCATTTTATAAATATAAGAAACAGCTAAAAAGGGATTATATAAATGTTCAATTGTCTCATTAAAAATAAAAAAATCAAATTTATTATGATTAGCTTGATGATCCGTATGTAAATCACCTCGACTTGTTCGAGCGTCAAAATCAATTATTGTAATATTTTTATATTCCACATATTCGATTTCAGGATCAGTAGCTGCCGTAACACCCAAATCATGAATCTGATTAATCTGATACTTTTTAACCCAATCAGCAAAATCTAAAACACACCAGACCCGAGGAGCATCTTTACCTTCCCAACGCCATCTTTTATTGTTGCGAAAAAGAGGAAGCCTTTCATATTTGGTAAAATAATTTATACTTTTTTTTACTTTCTCTTCATATATTTTCGCAATTTCATCAGACGTAAAATATTTAAAATCAACAGAAAATAATTTTAAAAAAATAAAGATCAATAAACTTTTTTTAATCATAAAACACCTAACAATTATCAAACGATTAAAATAAATCAATTAAAATTTGCAAGACCTATCAAAACAGCAATGCAAATTTTTTACAATATAATCAAGATCACCTTGTGACAGTTCCTGATGACAACCAATATAAAATCCATTGTTATTTATCCAGTCAGCAACAGGATAATCGCTTGCTTTTAAACCAAACAACCTTAAATAAACAGGTTGATTAACAAGAGGAAGCATGTCGCGAGTTTCTATACCATGTTCTTCCAAAAAATTAACTGCCTCTCTTTTATCACAACCTTTTAAAACAACAGGAAACATCATAAACGAATGTTCATTTCCCGCGCGAATTTTAGGTAGTTGCAAGACATCTTCAAGATTACGCAATTTATCTATCAAGTATTGCGCATTTTTTCTTCTACGATTAATAATGTATTCCCACTCTTCTAATTGAGCCACGCCTAAAGCACCTTCTAATTCTGTTAATCTAAAGCTATGCCCTACATTCAAAAACTTAAATCGACGTGAAACAATCTCCTCTTTATGTGTCTGCAATATATTTTTATCATCATCAATAGATATATAAATAGAATCTCTTCCATGATTTAAAAGTGAACGCATGCAAATCGCATACTTACTGTTATTCGTTATAGACAAACCACCAACGCCTGTGGTTAGCAAATGAGCAACATAAGTCGAAAAACATCCTATATCTCCCATTGAACCAACCGGCTTCCCCTTATAATGCGCAAACATAGTTTCACATGAATCTTCTATTATTTTTAAGTTGTATTTTTTTGCTAAAGCACAAATAGGATCCATATCACAGGGTTGACCAAATAAATGAACCGGAATAATAGCACGAGTTTTAGGAGTAATTTTAGCTTCAATTAACAATGGATTTATCTCGTAATAATCTTTATCAACATCAACAAAAACAGGCTTCATTCCATTATGCAATACTATATTGGCTGTAGCTACAAAAGTAACCGCCGGAACAATTACTTCATCTCCATCATTCCAACCTTCACAAATTTTTAAGGCCTGTAAAGCTACGTGTAAAGAACTCGTTCCGCTATTACTCATTAACCCAACTGCTACACCATGTAAACGTGCAAAATCTCTTTCAAACCTCTTTAAATAGGGACCATAGGAAAGCCGATTATTATTTAGAACATCATTAACATACTTTTTTGCATTCTCACTAACTTTACAAGTTCCTAAAGTTATATGTCGTGATTCTAAATGCAACGAATAAAATAAAAAAAACAAACAAAACAAAAACTTTTTCATAAACTAAAATCCTTTAAAGTGAACCTCGCACGGCTTAAAAGCCGTGGCCTCATGAAGTAAATATTCGAAGTTCTATTGGCTTCGAATATACTCTTTTATTTTTTCAATACTCATATGATGACCTTTCATCCCCAGGTTTAAAAACCATGGGGTATTCAGGTCATAAAAAATAAAAATCAATTTAACTAATCTTTTGTTCTTTATAATTAGTTTTTTTTACTTGTTCTTCGATCCAACAATACATTTCTTTAACCCCCTCATACAAAGATTGCGTTGGAGCCCACCCCAAAGTTTTTTCAATCAAAGTATTGTGAGAATTGCGACCTCGCGCTCCTTGGGGCCCTTTAACATGTTTAATCGCAATCTTTTTGCCAGCTATGTCAGCTATCATTAAAGCCAAATCATTTATCGATATCATTTTCTCTGAACCAATATTCAAAACAGGCAACTCTCTGCGAGAATCATTCATCATGCGTCGAATGCCCTCAATACATTCATCTACATACATGAATGAACGAGTCTGCCTTCCATCACCCCATAATTCAACTGTTCCATCTCCTTCCAAACAAGCAATTTTTCTCGCTAACGCTGCTGGTGCCTTTTCCCGTCCGCCGCACCAAGCATTTTCAGGACCAAAAGTATTGTGAAAACGCGCAATACGAACTATCATCCCATAATCTCTGGCATAAGCCTGATACATGCGTTCAGCAAATATTTTTTCCCAACCATATTCTGTATCAGGATCAACAGGATAAGCTGTCTCCTCCCGACAATCAGGTGTATCGGGATGCATTAAATTTCGTTCAGGATAAATGCAAGCAGAAGAAGAAAAAAATATTTTTCCTACTTTATGTCTACGCGCAGCATCTAATACATTTAAATTAATAAGACCTGAATTATGCATAATTTGTGCATCATGACATGTAATAAAGCCAATTCCACCCATATCCGCAGCCAATTGATAAACTTCATCGAAGGACCGTTCTTTCCGTAACATTACAACCACATCTGCTCTAATTGGATTACGCAAATCAGCAATGATGAATTCATCTGCCATAGAATCTGAAAACTCTGAATATTTGATATCAACGCCTCGTACCCAGTAACCCTCTTTTTTTAATCTTTCAACCAAATGACCTCCTATAAAACCTCCCGCACCACAAACCAAAGCACTTTTTGTAGGAACATTTGCTAAAACAAGATTTGATACGAATAAAACAAAAACCAAGAAAGCATTCATATTGTCTCCTTCGAAATTAAGTCACGCTATTTTTTAACATAAATGTTAAAAAATGTAAAACTCTTCGCCAACATCAATCGCACCTAAGAAAAAACCATCGACTAGTCGATGGTTTTTTCTTAAATTTTAAGCAATTATAATTAGCGATCCTTTCTCATATAAGCATGACAAGATACAAGATGAAAGCCTCGTCTTTGATAGTCTGCAAGTTTTGATAGCGCATCTATATCACACCTCTTTAAAGGACGTATTTTTATCTGATTACTTCGTTGTAAAATAAAATTAAAGTAGATTTCAAAGTCTGCCGCACCCGATCCCTGCATAAGCTGAGGATTAACACACTCACAATATACTTCCCAAAATTTACGCTTATGGTACGTTTCTACCAAATTAAATAAATCTTCCAGAACTAGCCTTTGAAAAATCATATGATGTGATATTCCTGAAAACTGTGGATAAACACGTTTAAGGCCAGGAAGAAATCTTTTCATATGGTCAAAATAAGGAATATGATACTCCTCACCAGGAGCATGAAGCATACACCCATCTTCATCTAAAAATTTTATCGGCTGCACACACATCGTATCTGCATTTAGAATTAAAACATTAGGCGAAATATTTGGAATAATAAGAGGACCATAAAAATTTACAAGCTGTTGAAAATACCACCCAATACGTCTTACCTTCAAAGGCTTGTGATAAAAATCAGGATCTTTTTTGGCAAATTCTCTAGCAAGAGATTCTTTGGAGAAAGGATATTGAGCTTCATCGAACCACTCAGCTTTATCTGTCAACCGTTTATTAGATACCACAATCACACGCCGAACGTTCTGTACAAACCTTTTAGCATGATCCACACAAATTTGCAAAGTGTCCTTATCTTTTTCATGACATGGAATAAGAATATCGATGGGATCATTCGTTAATTGATACGTTTTCTTTTCATTAAACCATGGCTTCGCTAAAAGCGATGTAGCAAAAAACAGTATTAAATAATTATAATTAATTGTTTTCATATCATTTTCCTTTTTTTAATGTTAGTAGCTTAAATTGTTTAAAAAAAATTACAAACATCTGGGTTCCCCTCGCCTGAACCTTTTTAACCCCAGAAATTAATAGTAAGCATATTATTAAAGAGTTTTACATTCCGTACTAGTTAATAAAATAACATTAGAACTGTTTTAAAAAATCAAGATTACCATTACTCAATAAGCGAATATCATGTATGCCATACTTAAGCATAGCTAATCGTGTTAATCCAAAGCCAAAAGCAAAACCTTTGTATTTTTCTGAGTTAAGCTTACAAGCTTTTAATACATTGGGATGAACCAACCCAGCCCCTCCCATTTCAATCCAACGACTTCCCTTGCAAACAGAACATCCTTTTTTGCAAAAAATACATTGCATATCAACTTCAACACCTGGTTCAACAAATGGAAAATAACTAGGTCGAATACGGATTTTTACACTTTTTGTTTCAAAAATGGCTTCTAAAAAAGATTTTATCATCGCAAATAAATTGCCCATCGAAATATTTTCAGATACAAACAAACACTCAGCTTGCATAAAAGCATAATCATGAGTTGCATCTGTTGCTTCATAACGATAACACCGCCCCGGTGCCAAAATAGCAAGAGGAGGTTTATGTTCTTGCATATAATGCACTTGCGCATTCGAAGTATGTGTCCTCATCAATCGATTGGGCAAATCAAGCCATAACGTATCTTGCATATCACGAGCCGGATGCTCAGCAGGAATATTTAATGCCTCAAAGTTTGAAAACTCATCTTCAACTTCGCGGCTATCAACAATTTTATACCCCATGGAAATAAAAACATTTTCAATTTTTTGAATAAGAATGGTATAAGGATGTAACGTACCTATTACTCCATTCGTTTTATATGCAGTAACATCAAAAAGCGCTTTTTTCTTTTCTACGTTCAATCGCTCAACTTCTTTAACTTCTTTCAAACGTAACTCAAATACCTCTGACGCTTTTTTTCGTAGATCATTAAGCAATGGACCAAAAATTCTTTTTTGCTTCACATCCATCACTTTTAAACGATTCATCAGTTGTGCAAGAGGACCTTGCCGCGTTAAATAATTTATTCGCACCTTTTCAATATCTTGCTCTGTCTCTCCTTCTCGCAAAGATGTTGAAATTTTTTCTTCTAACTCTTGAACAATTTTCTCTAAATCTTTCATGTACAACCAAACCTTATAAATCGTTTCTTTTCAGAATATCATATGCTCAAAAATGCTCAAAACCTAAACTTCGACAAAACTACTAACGAAAAAAAGAACCATATTATTTTTTATTTAACATAAGAGCTTATCCGAAAATTAATTAAAAACTAGAAGGCCTCTAAAAAACAGGCT
>CAYUHH010000057.1:0-5581 GCA_964444435.1 uncultured Pseudomonadota bacterium
GGTGACCTCTCCCTTACCAAGGGAGTGCTCTACCGACTGAGCTACGTGGGCCTCTGATACTACTAACAACCTGTATCTTATCTACAAGATTAGATTAAAAAAAGAAAAAATACAAATTAAATTACGCTCAGCCAAACTCTTATAGCACCTGTTTTAAAACATTTATGGCCAATTACATAAAATTATATCATCACCCACGTGTCAAATATTTATACAAGCTGGAGTGTTTGCATTAAAACATATGAGCCATACTTGTTAAAATGACAAAGTTTACAGGAAATTGTCTGCACCCAAAAAGCCACTTAAAACTGGAGCTGGCGGTCGGATTTGAACCAACGACCTGCTGATTACAAATCAGCTGCTCTACCAACTGAGCTACGCCAGCACTTTTTCTATTTGGAGCGGGAAACGGGACTCGAACCCGCAACCTACAGCTTGGAAGGCTGTCGCTCTAGCCATTGAGCTATTCCCGCAACCCACCTTAGCTATTCTGCCAATTTCTTAACAAAATATCAAACGAAAAATGGTGGCGAGGGTAGGATTCGAACCTACGAAGGCTGAGCCAACGGATTTACAGTCCGTCCCCTTTAACCGCTCGGGAACCTCGCCATCAAGTATTTCAAAAGTTTACATAACTAGATTAACGTTTTTTTTACGATTTTCAACTTTTTATCGTTAAATTCACCACATTCAATCAAATCAATTAAAAAATGAGCAAATTTTCAAAACCACGTCTATTTTATAAAACAGAAATCTTTCTTTTCTTATGATCATCTTCAACATAATCCAATATAATCACGAGTCGTTCTTGGGGCAAAATAGATGAAACAATTTCAGGCCACTCAATAAAAACTTTACTTTGAGGCAAATAGAAATATTCATCAAATCCAGATTCATAAAACTCATTTAACGACTTCAAACGATATAAATCAAAATGATACACGCTTTGATCATCGGGCAATTTATACGTTGCAACATACGCAAAAGTCGGACTAATTACACGATCCTTAATGCCAAGCTCCTTCGCCAACGCCCGAATCAATGTTGTCTTTCCAGCACCCAAGGGTCCCGTAAATGTAATAATGCGCGCATCTTTAACAAAGGAGGCTAGTATCTGTGCAATATCAGAAACTTCGCGTAGCCCAAAAATTTTTTCTAATTTAGCCATAATCACCAGTATAAAAGCTAAAAAACAAAGCGCAAGTTTGCGGATTTCTCACAAAATGCACCCTAAATACTCAAAAAAGTTTTTTACATGGAAAGTTTTTACGTCTATACATCCCTTGTGTTTTATCCATACATCATTCCTACTCGGACTCCCCAGAACCCTTTTTGCAACTATTTACGAGCCTCCACCCGAATAAATTTCAATCAAGTTTATCCAGTACTTTTTTTAATTTGCGCTCCTTTTTTGAAAGCTTTTTTGACGGCATGTGCTTTTTATCATCAGCCAACAATTTTTCATCATCCTTCACTTCAATCATTTCAGAACCAGCAATCATTAAATCATCTACTTCGTGCGAGCTTTCATGCAACTTAAAAACCGTCTCATCCTTTGAAACGGGGCTCTGCTGATGAGACGATGTTTTTTGTAGATACGTATAATAGAAATCAGGAGCTTTTAATGTTTGTTTACCTAACGATTCTGCATATTGACGAACTGCACGATCAGAAGAAACAACAAGAAGCTCGTATTCACGATGATCTTGTACATATTGCGCAATAACCTCATCTGCGGTTTCTTTGTAACCTGAGAAAATAACGGTCGCTCCCCCTTCATGTTTTTCTTGATAAGGAAATTTTGAACTACCTCCATCAAAAACAATTACACCTTTTACATTGCGTTCGCGTAAATAATCCGCAATCTCTGAAACTATTTTGTTTCGTTCCTTTTGCGAAACGCGCTTTACCCCCAATACCTGCTTAATTAAATTATATCCGTCAATTACGACAATCATAAGCCCTCCGCTCTTTCACATACTTAGTTATATCAACCCGTTTCAAACATGAAGTAACAAGTAAAACTTTTTCCTCATGCACTTCCCACGTGAGCGCCATCCCTTTCAAATGATCCGGCAAAAACAAAAACCACGCTTCTCCCTCAGGAGATTTAAATTTATCCACCTCCTGATTCATTGAAAAAACAGACGAAAAAAAACTTATCAGTAATAGAAATCGAACACAAAACATATAATCCTCTTCGTTATTTTACCTTATTAGTATGCCAAACAAACAGATAAATCATAAAAAGAACTCATTTATTTGCAAACTCCTTTGAAAAGAAAAGTGGTTATTGGTAAGATAGAAAGAAGCATTGGAAGAAAGGGTTACATGTCACAACTGATTCAAATGAATCAACGCATCAATGCAATAGAAACTATAAAAAAAATAACGCATGCCACACGCCTTATCGCCATGTCTGCACACACGCGATTGGCCCACAAGGAACCTGCTTTAAAAAATTATAAGCAAGAAATCTCAAAACTTTTTTCACAGCTTGCATCATGCCAAGACGGACCAATTTCCTTTTTCTCACCTAACGAAAAATCAAAAGGATCACTTATTATTTTAGCTGGATCACAAAAGGGATTTTGCGGAACCTTCAATATTGCACTCTTCAAATTTTTTAAACTCAAATTTAAAACACTTACAAAAGATGATTCTATTATTGCAATTGGGAAAAAAGCCTCTGACCATTTAATTAAAAAAAAGATTGAGCCACTTGAAACATTCTCAAATCTTTCAAGTGCAACCCTCAACAACATCACTGAACTACTCACTGAAACAATTCTCAAAAACCTTCCCAATTACAAAAAAGTCCTCATTGTAAGCAACGAACCCGTCTCTTTTTTCCTTCAAAAACCACATGTTACTCAAGTCTTTCCTGCCCATACCCCCGACTCAAAAAAATCATGCAACCTCGACACATACATCTGGCCCGAATCACAACTAGAAATCTTGGCTCATTTAGGAAAACTCTACCTAACGGCAAATATCCAAGGCCTTCTTTTTTCTTCGCTTGTAGCCGAACAAGCCGCCCGATTTCACTCAATGGACAATGCAACTCGCAATGCCGAAGACCTCCTTGATGTCATGAGACGCGACTACAACAAACTTCGACAAAGCAAAATCACTCAAGAACTTATCGAGTTAACCAGCAGCTTTAAACGTTAAAAAAATGACAAAAACAACTCATTTGTTATACTTATAAATGATTTACAAATGGAGGCCAAAAATGAATCAATCATATCGAATCATACTATTGTCATTACTAATTTCAGCTTCTACCATTAAACCAATGATGAGCCGCTTCAAGTTTATTGCGAGCACTACCGCAGCAATAGGAATCATCTCTGCTGGATATCATATCTGGAAAAATTATAGCCTTGGACGTAATATTGGGCGCATTCAATCAATACTTGAACACCGTTTTGATGAACAAGATCAGCGCATGGAAAGAATAGAGCAAGGCGTAGCTGAAATGAGAGAATCGGGAATTCCTCAACTAATGGATTCACTCCAAAGAGTTGAAAGTACTACTGGTATAAATAGAACAATGCTTACCATCACAATAAAAATGCACTTTGCTCAATTAACAGCAGCTCAACGAGAAATTTTTCTCGAATCTATTGAAGGCATGGAACTTTCACCCGAGATAAGCGATCTTTTTAGAGTTGCTGCTCCAAATTGATTAAATCACCGCTTTGCATTAACTCATCTGGCATATCAATTGTGAGAGATGCACCTAAACTTATAAGCTTCTCTTCCAGTTTATCGTAGCCGCGACGCCAATGTTTTATCCCCGTCATAATAGTTGGACCCTGGGCTGCCAGCCCAGCAAGAACTAATGCGCATGATGCACGAATATCGCTTGCAATCACATGTGTACCATATAATGCATCGACCCCTTTTACTTGAACCTTGTCACCAAAAAGAAATTTGATTTGAGCCCCCATCTTCTGAAGTTCACGAACGTGTAAAAATCTATTTTCAAAAACGGTTTCATGAATCTCGCATGTTCCTGCGGCTAAACATTGTGCAGCCATCATTGGTGCTTGCAAATCAGTAGGAAATCCGGGATATGGCCCCGTTTTAAATGAAACAGCTTCAGGCAAAGGAGTTGCTTTAACACGTACCCCAATTCCGTTGGCGCCGATTTCCACTTCGTGCCCCATTTCTTGCAATTTCATTAAAAATACATCTAGATCATGTGCACGTGCATTAGCAACATACACATCCCCACGAGAAATAACACCCGCCAAAAGTAACGTTCCTGCCTCTAAGCGATCTACAATAATTTCATGCTCAATCGGTTGCAACGAAGAAACACCGGTTACTTCGATAGTTGCAGGAGCTACAACAGAAATATTTGCACCCATTTTCTTGAGAACTTCAACTAAATCTAAAACTTCTGGTTCAAGCGCTGCATTCACCAAAGTAGTAACTCCTTCAGTCAACGTTGCAGCCATAAGAATATTTTCAGTTGCACCGACACTTGGATATTCAAGAGCAAGACGTGTCGCTTGTAATTTTTGCGTTTCCGCCTTTAATAATTCATCAACATGATGAATTGAAACACCCATTTTTTTAAAATTTTTCAAATGATAATCAATCGGACGCACACCAATTAAACAGCCACCAGGAAATACAATGTGAGCACGCAAAAATCGAGCCAACAACGGACCCATAACCAAAACAGATGCCCGCATTTCTTTCATAATCTCGGGACTCACCGTAAAATTTTTTACATCAGAAGTATCAATGACTAAACGTTTTTTTTCTTTATCAAAAGAAACCTGCGCCCCAAGTTCTCTCAAGAGTTCAATCATGCCCAAAACATCTGCAGAAACAGGAACATTTGTTAAAACAGAAGTTCCTTCTGTTAATAGTGTTGAAGCCATAATAACTAAAACAGCATTTTTTGCACCCACTAATGAAACAGTTCCCGAAAGCGGACCTTTTGGCATAATTTTTATGCATTCTTGAGACACAATATCCCCTGTATCATGTAAAAATAGTTTCTTGTCGCTTTTAGTTTAGCATGTTACGCTTTTTACAAAAGTTTTTGTTTTCAGGAGTTAAAAAAGAATGAATCCGCTCAAATCTAAAAAAGGATATTTAGAAGTTATTTGTGGCTCAATGTTTTCAGGAAAAACTGAAGAATTAATCCGTAGACTTCGTCGCGCAAAATATGCACGAAAAGCAGTTACATCATTCAAACATAGTCTTGATAAACGCAAAGAAATTGAATGTGTCGCATCTCACGATGGAAGCAAATTATCAGCCGTTGCAACCGATAATGTTAAACTCATTCGACAACTCGTTACCCCCACAACCGAAGTTATAGGAATCGATGAAGTTCAATTTTTTTCAACAGAAATTGTTGACCTCATTATGGACTTTATTAACGAAGGAAAGCGAGTTGTTGTTTCAGGCCTTGATCTTGATTTCAGAGGAATACCGTTTAGCTGTATGCCAACACTACTTGCAATTGCAGATTCAGTTACAAAATTAAAAGCCATTTGCATGCGCTGCGGAAAAGAAGCTCACCATTCACAACGACTGGTTAATCATAAACCCG
>CAYUHH010000058.1:0-5545 GCA_964444435.1 uncultured Pseudomonadota bacterium
GCTGCCTTTCACTAAAATGAGATTCTGAGTTACCTGCATCTGCAAAATGCGAACAAGCCCCTTTAAGTGCAATAAAAAAACTCTTTCGAAGCAGCTCAAGAAGCTCATAAAAATCTTTTTCTGAAAATCCTAACCGATTCATTCCCGTTTCAATTTTAAGATGAATCGATAATTTCTGTTTATTTTTTTCTGCAAAATTTATAACCTCTCGGGCTTGCGAAAGATTATAAATGGTTAAAACAATATTTTGATCTCTAATTTCTTCTAATGATGCATCACATACGCCTAAAACTAAAATCTCTTTTTTTATTCCATGCCTACGCAACAAAAGCGCTTCTGAAAGATAAAACACCACTAAAACATTTACAAAACAATGCTCGTCACACAATTTCCCAATTTCTAATAATCCATGGCCATAGGCATTTGCCTTAACAACGGCAGCTAATTTTACCGCATTACCAATACATTGCTTTATAGTAGTAATATTCTCAAAAAGTTTTGCCTTATTGAGAGTTATCCAAGAAAAACAATCTTCCATACCTCACACAATCAACCGAGACAAAATTGGATTCAACGGCGGCATAACCTCATATTCTATAACACCCATCTTCTGAGCAATATCCTTTAATCGCACTTCATCAAAATCCCCAATAACCAGGACTTCATCACCCCTTTTTACAGAAGGAACAGATGAAATATCTATCGTCGTCATATTCATTCCAACACGCCCAACAATTGGAACAATATGACCATGAATAACCATCTTGCCGGCATTAGAAAGACGACGATCATACCCGTCATAATATCCAACAGCAACCACCGCAAGTTTCATGGACTTGCCTGTCTTAAATGTTCGGGCATAGCCAATCGGCGTACCTGCGGGAACTTCGCGCACCATCATCACGCAACTTTTTAATGAAAAACATGTTTTAAGAGAAAATCCTGGGACAATACTTTTTGCCTCTTGATAAAAACGTTCATCTTTATACGAACCATAAAGAGCGCCTCCACAACGAATCATAGTTCCACGTGCCTCAGGAAGTCTTAACGATGCAGCAGTATTTGCTAAATGAACGAATGGAATTGAGATATCTTTCTTTTTTAATTCTTGCAATGTCAATTTCATCAGCACGATCTGTTCTTGTGTAAACGAAATATCTTGATTATCTGATTCTGCAAAATGTGTATAAATACCTGTCACTGAAATATATGGGCATGTTAAAAGAAAATCAATAACACGTAATGCCTCAGAAGAAGAAAAACCTAAACGTGTAAGCCCCGTATCAACTTTAACTTGTACCAATGTTTTTTTTCTTTTAGCCTTTGCACAAGCAACAATCTCTTCCGCTGTAGCCCAATCAAACACAACAATATCAACATCATAATCAATTGCATCCGCAATCGGCAAGTCGTAACCGCCGAGAACGACTATTGATTTTTTAATCCCTTTTTCGCGCAACGCAATCGCATCACTGAGCAAAAATACCGCCATATAATTAATATATGGCGACTCTTCACACAATGATCCAACTTCTAGAAGGCCATGGCCGTAGGCATTTGATTTTAATACAACGGCAATTGAAATATTCCTCCCCACAAGTCTTTTTAACCAATAGGCATTTGATAAAAAACGTTGTCGATTAATTTCGATCCAACACGTTTTTGCCTGTTCTTGTTGTAATGAAGGATACAAAAAAGGCCCAGATAAAACTGGGCCTTTTTCCAGCTGCAATACACTATTAGGATTTTGAAATAACATTTATTTTAGTCCCCTTTTTCTGAAGAATTTTTGGAAGTTTTAACTCGAGAACACCATCTTTGTAATTTGCGATCATATTTTCTAGATCACAAACTTGTTCTGGTAATGCTTCTACTTTTGTTGAGGCTGAAACCGAAACAGATTGTGCCACTCTTATAGCATTGTTTTCATCTTTAGACGTTTCTTCTTTCTTTGCTTCTTGTTTAAATGACAACCCGAAAATTCTGCCATTTTGCACATAAAATATTGCTTCACCATCAGAGATAGGAACAATGCCATTTAATGAATCACCTTCAACTTCGATATTAATTTTTTCAGAATCAAGTTCACCTAAATTAAGTTTTACTACTATATATTCTTTATCTGATAAAATTTCTACATTTTTTTTAGGAACATTTTTAACTTCATCTTTTTCATCTTCATTCAAAGAATCAAATGATGGAAATGTATTCATATATCCTTCAACAACCTTAAAACGTTTATCAAAGCCATCCATCATTTCTTTGATGTCTTTAAAAACACTATCGACATTTGCTGAAAGATATGCACCCTGCGTCAAAAGGGCGACCAAAAAGAATTTGCGCATAAAAATACCCTTTCATTTAAATGGTTACTACTATTTTAATGATACCACAAAAAGGTGCTTTAAAAGACCCCTCTTCTGATTAAAAACAATTTTTATTATTGATTTTAATACAACACAATATGTTAAGCTTAAGAAAATAACAAGTGGAGGGATCAATGAATAAGTCTTTATGTCTCAGTATATGCATTATTATGTTACAGCTCAATGCAAAAACCGTTATCGAAAGTAATTACAGTCAATTCAATGCTCCTCACGGAATTTCATGCAGCCCAACCGCATGCACACCAACCTATCTTCAAGCCGCATCTTACATCCTTAATGATTCCAATCCATGGAAAATGAATCAAAAAGATCTTGAATCCATCCTTTCCCACGGAAGTAAAATCTTTGGCCTCACCGGAAAAAGTTCAACAAAAAATATTAAAAACGAAGAAATTCTTATCTATATTCCTGAAATTAAACTCGATAGTTCATTTATAGGATTCACGACGCTGCCCCTTTTTAAAGGAGCTCTTTTAAAATATGCCGTCTACGGCATTTTATCAGAAAAAAATCCTGCATGTTCACTTTATATCCGTCAAGAAAAAAGCTATCTCATCTGCCATAAAAATAAGTATTGGGTCTTCATTGACATACAAAAAAAACAAAACGATTCCGACGGATCACATATGATCATCTTCAAAAATGATAAAGAATTTCTGACCTTTATCGATGAAAATAAAATTTTTGCACCATCAAACCTGGGACCACAGGCAGAGCAATTTGAACTATACCTTTATAAACCAACCCTTGAATAATATAATTTGTGCTCAACTTTTTTCTTTTTCCAAGAAACGATTATACTTAAAGTATGAAACAAAAAATAGTTGAGCTTGTGTATGGAGTTCATCCTGTAGTTGAACTCCTCAAAGCAAAAAAAAGAAAAATCACCACCCTTTATCTTCTTCAACCAGAACCACAAACATTTAAACAAATCAAACCACACCTACCACTCTATCCATTTAGATTGGTTTATAAAGCAAGAAAAGATCTCACACAGATAAGTGGTACGCCAGATCATCAAGGCATTGCGGTTCTTACGACACCCTTACCCATACGCAAAAAACCTTTTGATCCAAAAAAACAACCATACGTCATACTGCTTGATGGCATTCAAGATCCACGAAATCTAGGAGCTATTTTACGCTCAGTATATTGCACCGGTTTTCAAGGCGTAATTCTCACCAAAAAAAATACCTCCCCTCTTAATGCGGTTGCGCTAAAATCATCCGCAGGATTAGCGGAACTCCTTGATATTTATCAAGCTCCATCAGCAACGGCTGCCATTCAAGAACTCAAACAAGCAGGATATCATATCTATATTTCTGCCCTTTCTAAAGCAGCAGCTAACGCCACAAATATAGATTTCAAGCACCCATTGTGTCTTGTTATTGGAAGTGAAGGATATGGCGTTTCAAAAGATGTTTTATCAAAAGGCCAAGCAATTATGTTGCCACAACGTACCGCCGATATTTCCTATAATGCATCAGTAGCCGCCGGCATACTCATGTTTTTCATTGCAACAAAAAACAGCCTTATTTAATCACTAAAATTTTCTTAATCAATAGCTCAAAGTTTTTAAACGATTAAAACTAATTATTCCCTAATTATTGACTTATTGCCTCAAAAAAAGGTAAGAATGTAGCAAGGTAAAAAAGTTTTTGAGGGGGGCTCATGATAAAAAAGGCACTTTACCTACTTACCTTTATAACAATAAGCATTGGCACCTATTTCGCAGCTATTACTATTTATAAAAAAATACTACGCCATCATAGCGTTATCGTTCATTGTGCAACCTCAATTAACAAACAAGCAATAACTGAAATAACAAATTACTGTACAAAGAATGCATCACTCTTGAACATTCAAGAATGGACAAATGACCTACGAAAACAGTTTCCCATCGTCAATACCATAAAACTACAAAAAAATATGGATAAATCACTCGAAATATTTATTGACGCACATTCATGCAAAGCTCTTCTTAACAATGAAATGTGCGTCTCTCACAACGGTTCACATTATCCAATTCAACAATTTGCAACCGAATTAATCACTCAAATTCCATCAATTACAAGCACCGAAACAAGTAAATCTTTTAACCAATTTTTGCAAACAATAGATGAAAACATTCTTAAAAATTATAAAATTATATGGCATTCTCCATACGAAATATATCTCACCCCATCACATAAGAAAATTTTTCACATAAGGACATGCGTAGATAATCTTCCAACGAAAAAACTAAGAAGTATTTTTTATCTGCTTGCACCACAAATACCAAAAAATGGAATTTTAGATTCACGATTTAAGGGACAAATTATCGTTTGCTCAAATAGGGGGAAAGTAAATGGCAAAGGTATTTTCAGATAACATAGTAGTCTCCATCGATATTGGAACTACAAAAATATGTGTTATCGTCGCAAATAAGAAACCAGATGGTACCATCGAAATAAAGGGGATTGGTAAAGCCCCTTCATACGGCCTGAAAAAGGGCGTTGTCATCGATATCGATAAAACAGTCGAATCAATCAAAACAGCAGTACAAGAAGCTGAACTCATTTCAGGCTTATCAATTGAAATTGCAACAATCGGCGTCTCAGGAAGCCACATTAAGGCTTTTAATTCCCATGGAGCCGTTCCCATAAGAAAACGTGAAGTTCGCGAACAAGATATTGCAAATGTTCTTGAAGCAGCAAGGGCTATTGCAATACCGGAGGGACAACAAATTCTTCACATACTCCCACAATTTTTCTCTATTGATAGACAAGACCATATTTTACATCCTTTGGGCATGTCAGGAATTAGACTCGAAGCTCAAGTTCATATTATCACCGGCTCAATGGCATCAGTTCAAAACCTTATTACCTGCTGTCAAATGGCAGGAGTTAAAGTTCAAGATGTCGTTCTTGAACAACTCGCATCAGCTCAAGCTGTTTTATCAACTGATGAACGTGAGCTTGGCGTCGGAGTACTAGATATTGGTGGTGGAACATCTGACTTCGCAATTTATCAACATGGTAGCATTCGACACACGATGGTCCTGCCTGTAGCTGGCAATCACTTTACGAATGATCTCGCCGTTGGCCTGCAAACAACATTAGCTGAAGCAGAACGAATTAAATGTTCATATGGAATGACAATTCAAGAACAAGATGAAC
>CAYUHH010000059.1:0-5469 GCA_964444435.1 uncultured Pseudomonadota bacterium
AAAAAAATAGCTTAACCAATGATGTTTGTTTTCTGCAATTAATTGCCAATGACTCTACATGCCTAAAGAGAATTTTAAATCGAGTTATATGTCCAAAGTGTTTTATGGTTTACACAAAATCAAAAGTAAAAGACAATTGTAAAAAATGTAACACAAGCCTCGTTACAAGAAAAGCAGACACTCAAGAAATAGCAAAGCAACGATTAACATATTTTCACGAAACTATTGAGCCCATTTTAAACCATGTGTCCAAATGGTATAAAACAAAGCGTATTAATACGAACTTTTCGCACAACAAACTTGAAAGTAATTATGAAGAAATTATTAAAAAATTATAAAAAACATTTTATCTATACATTAATTATACTTTTTAATTTATCCAAAAATACGCTTGAAGCTAACGCCTCATTCAATTCCCTTGAACATAAAGAAGGGCAACAAAATTTGTACTTAGACCTTATTAGATATAATTGCCAAGAAAAGATCGGCATACTTTCATACATTCTTGAAAGAAAATCAGGAACTTTTTTAGAAATAGGTACAGGTGGTGGCCCAATTGCAGATATGCTCGATAAAATTCCTTTGAGCCATTAGGTGACAGTTGTAGCTTCAGATATAGACGAAGGCATTTTGAAATCTCTACCTGTAAGACATCCACATCTCAAACGATACTTAGATTCAAAAAGTGGGGCCCAACTTAAACTTCAACAATTCAATGCTATAGATATGAGCTGTTTTGAAAATCACTCTTTGGAAGGAATAAATGCATCATCACTTCTTCATGAAGTTTTTTCTTATGAGAATGGAGAACTTGGCTTGAAAAAATTCTTCCAAGAAGCTCATCGAACTTTAAAAAACAATGGTATCCTGGTTTATAGAGATCCTGAATATATAAAAATCCGAAAGAACCTGTTGTTCTTTCTCTAAAAACAAAATCTATCCGATTATTCACACACATATTTATCTATAAGTTTTTAAGTAATACTGGCAGCACGCTCGCTTTCAAAGGGCGAAAGGTAAAAGTATTTAGTACCGATGATATCCTATTTAAAATATATAAAAAAAACGAGCAACATCCAATTGAAATATCCTATGACAATTACCTTAAAATACCGTCTTATGATATAGACTTCGCACGGGAATATGCCCTTATTATACCAGCGGGTCTTTATAGAGAGATTGCACGAGATTACCTTACCTATCTACATCAGTGCAACCCCCTTCAATTTGTAAAATATACCCCTGACATTCATTCTAATCGGTTTATTGTTAACTATCTAGTTCACAGTACCATTAATTTGCTAAATAACTTTGTTAATAAAAATGGTATACAAAAAACGGATGGCAAAATTAACAGCATTGATAAAGAAAAAATTGAAAAATCAACCGATAAAAAAATGCAACCTCTTGAATTTGGCATCCAATTAAAGTTTTCATCTCGAGAAAAAGAGAATTTGCTTAGGACTCTTTTAAAAAACAATCACTTTGACCCATCCCGCTACATTGTCTCATTAAACAATAATACATTTTTGCTTGATTATCGTATATTCGGAATGCTTTATAATGAAATTAACAGTCAAATCTTCGACCGATTCAATGGACCATTAAATCATGAGGAAGAAGAACATGCAAAATGGCTCAAAAGAGAAGCTGAAGAGTTTTATTTTAATTACTCTATAGACGAATTGCTTGCAAAAGTCGCTTTATTTACAATAAAAGAATCTACGGATAAAAATGAAATGCGCCAATTTTACTTGCTATGCCCAAAAAGTGCTAATCATAATAATTTTGTCCACCGAATTTGTTATACTGATATTCTTAATCTGTCTTTAGACGTTAAAGACAGATTAGGATATCCCCTTCAAGTTAAAGATGGAAAAAGAGTTGTCCATTTTTGCAAATTACCCCTTCATAAAGCTTTGGAAATATATAATTCAATTATTTAACAAGATCCTCTAGCTTACCCTGAATTACAAAAAACCGTTAATTATCTCGAACAAAATTATAAAAATTAGAAGATTATATGCCAGATGAAATGTTAGACTTAGTTGATCAAAACGATTATGTAATTAAGCAAAAATCACGTTCAGAAATTTATGATAAACAGTTATCAAATTTTCGCGTAGTAAACGCATTTTTAATAAATGAAAAAGGAAAACTTTGGATTCCCCGAAGATCTCAAAACAAGCGCATTTTTCCGCGCTGTCTTGATGCCAGCATGGGCGGTCACGTAACTGCTGGCGAAAGTTATGACGACGCATTCAAACGAGAACTTCTCGAGGAACTCAATATTGACGTGACTAAAACTAGATACGATATGGTTGGTAAATTAACGCCACATGAACATCAAACATCGGCGTTTATGCAAGTTTATCTCCTACATGTTAATGAAGCCCCGGCATATAACCCAAATGACTTTATTGAATTTTTTTGGCTTACACCTCAAGAAACAATCGACTATATTGAAGCTGGCAATAAAAGTAAAGATGACCTACCTAAAATAATTAAAGAGTTGCAGCATCTCTTTTAAGTAGAATTTATAGATGATTTAATAGACCTAAACTCAAGCAAATTTGTTCTAAAATAATCTACTATGGGATGCCATTAACTTAAAAATATTGAATAAATTTTTAGAAAAAGTAAACGACAAAGTGCGGCGCAGTTGAAAACGAAAGCGCAAGACTGTTCGGCAAAGCTGGAAAGCGACGATTGAACGGCCCGAAAGTTAAAATATCATGTCTTATTTTGTTTGTCTTATCAGGCAAGTTGTTTTTTGAGAAAAATAGTTCTAAGATCGAATTGTTTAACAGATAGAACAATTTTATAGCAAAGGAACAATGATCGTGGTTACGATAAAAACTTTTCTCGTAGGGTTGCTTTTGGCCGGTTTGTTTTTTTCATTTCGCATGTTTAAGCAACAACGAGTAACAACAACGCAGATCTCTCAAGAAACTAAACTGTCTACACCTTTTGGTGGCACATTCACTGTTCCTAAAAACTGGTACATGACTATGCATAAAGATATGGTGGTGCTCGAAGACCCTGATCGTGAAGTATCTGTTGTTATCTTTGCTACCAAAGCAACAGATGCCCAACAAGCAATTGAAATAGCTTGGAAACGGTATCAACCAACATTCTCTCGAAGCATCAAACAAAGTTTTATAAAACCTGCGCCAGAAGGATGGGATGAAGAAGTGTCGAATGCTTACGAAACAACGGCACAGGAGAAGTGGGAGGTAGCAGCGATAGCAAAGCGCCTTGATAATACTTGGTATATTTTCTTGTTGGATGGCTCAACGGCAGCTTTTGAACGCAGAAATGCGCAGATAGGAACTATTCTGGAGAGTTTTGCCTTTCCAGAAATTCGCAAAGAATCATTCGCGGGTAAAACAGCACACAACCTTGATGCTGCAAGGTTACATGACCTTGAGAAGTTTGTGGAAGAGGCGAGAGTGTTGAGCAAAGTGCCCGGTGTTGCCATTGGAATCATACAAGATGGCAAGCTCATCTACAGCAAAGGATTTGGTGTTCGCGAAAAAGGTAAGCCTGAGCCCATTACACCTCAAACACTATTTATGATTGGCTCGATAACAAAATCGTTAACGACTTTTATGATGGCGCATCTGGTGGATGAAGGTCTTTTTAGCTGGAATACACCCGTCACACAGGTTATGCCTGCCTTCGCCCTTGGGGATGAGGTAATGACCAAAAAACTTACCATGCAAAATACGGTATCCGCCAATACGGGCATGCCACGTCAGGACATGGAACTTCTTTTTAACTACAATGCTGCAACACCAGAAAGCAGTCTTGCATCAATGAAAACCATGAAACCAACAACAGGCTTTGGTGAAACGTTTCAATATAGTAACGCCATGGTTTCGGCGGGTGGCTATATTGCAGCACATGCTCTCTATCCAAAAAAAGAATTGGGAGATGCCTATGACGTTGCCATGCAAACACGCGTGCTTGACCCTCTCGGGATGCTTTCTTCTACATTTGATTTTGCGACAATGGCCAAAAAGGCATACGCTATACCCCATGGTTTTTCACTCAAAGGAGACTCTGTACCAATTGATATAGCGACTGAAACATTCGTTGTTCCTATCCGTCCCGCTGGCGGCTTGTGGTCAAATGTACCTGACATGGCGCATTATCTTATGACAGAACTTAACAAGGGAACATCTCCTGAAGGTTTACGCGTGATATCTGAACAAAACATACTCAAGCGTCGTGAACCTCAGATCAAAATAACTGATGAAATAAGCTACGGTCTTGGTTGGATAGTTGGCAAGGTGAATGGCATAGTAGAAGTTACTCATAACGGCGGCACCCTTGGCTTTAGCTCAGATTGCGTTTTCTTGCCAGAGCATAATATTGGTATGGTCATCTTAACCAATAGTGCAGGAGCGGGTTCGTTACTATCGGCAATAAATAGACGTTTATTAGAAATTTTGTTTGATGGTAAGTCGCAAGCTCTGGTACAATTGCAAACTCGTCTCAAGGATCGCGATGAATCTTTAGCCAGAAAATTAAAAGACGTTGATGTTGCCTCAGACAAAACATGGCTTGCTCCGCTGGTTGGCATCTATACAAATCCTGATCTGGGCAAGGTTGTCATACAGTTAATACCTCAAGGGGCTCTTTTTGATGCAGGTGAATGGAAAAGTCTTATTGGACAGAAGAAAGAAAAAGATGGTGAGCTCAGAGTTATTCTCTTAGATCCACCAAACGCCGGCTTAGAGTTTTTACCTAAAGTTGTGGATAGTAGCATGCAACTTATTCTTGATTCTGATCCACAACATAACTATGTATTTGAGCGCACTAACGTGCTTGCTTAAAATAAAATTAGAGGTCAAATTCTTGCAGAGAGTAATTCAACAAGCCAAATAAGCTTGAGTGAAATCAGTTCTAAAATAATCCATAGTGGGACGTCATTGGCTTGAAAGGGTGATTTTTGCTATACTTTTTGGTGAAACATAGGGTAAGACATAATGGCTGAAGAAAAAAAAATTAGTTTTAAAGATACGTTAAATTTACCAAAGACAGATTTTCCTATTCGAGCTAACGCAAAAGAGCTTGATCCAGAAATGTTAAAGCGTTGGGCAGATGACAATCTTTATGAAAAAGCGTTTGTTGCTCATAAAGGAGCAGAAAAATATATTTTGCATGATGGGCCTCCATATGCAAATGGGCCAATTCATTTAGGTACTGCCTACAATAAAATCTTGAAAGATTTTGTAACCAAATCTCAACGAATGGCAGGTAAACAGGTTCCAGTAACACCAGGTTGGGATTGTCATGGCTTGCCAATTGAACGTAATGTGTCAAAAGAGCATCCAAATCTTTCGCCTGTTGAATTGATTAAAAAATGTCGAGAGTATGCTTCGTCGTGGATTGATAAGCAGCGAGAGCAGTTTAAGCAGCTTGGTGTGGTGATGAATTGGGATCATCCTTATTTAACGATGG
>CAYUHH010000060.1:0-1629 GCA_964444435.1 uncultured Pseudomonadota bacterium
TCTTAATTAACGCTGTTACAGAAATCATGACCTCTGTCGTAATTCGAACCGCATTAAAAATTTGCTTAATTTCAGCTTTTGATTTTTGACGTCGCATTTGTGCAACAACAGAACTTATATTAATAACTTCAGGAAGTTTTATCCACGATTTAAGATGATTAAGAATTCCAACCTGCTGAACATAATTAAAACCAATCCTTGGATGACAAGTAAATAACACAGGCAATTTTGAAACCTCATCAGACAAAAACTTATAATTTCTTTGAGCAAAAAGTGGAGACAATACATAACCTTGCAGCGGCTCACCAAGATATTCAATCACATCAACGCCCGCCCGTTGCAAACTTTCATCATCCTTTTCAAACGATCCTGCAACCCATTCTTTTCGGCGCCCACTTGTATCAGGAATATACAAAGTAGAAGTTCCATCTAAATCGATTTTAAGAGCAACCCCTGGTTCAGTGATACCGGTAAAGTAAAAAAATGTTGCCTCTTGCAAAAAGCGTCCATTTTCAGTTTCAAAATTTGCCCAAAGAATAATGGACCCCTTTTTATCTAAAAAATTCTTTACTACCTGCTCTACTAACTTTTTTCTTCGTTCAATAAAAATTTGTGTATCCATTTTTAAAACTCTTTTCTTTGGGCAATAGCTTTATACAACGTTAAACGATCCATAAACTCAAGCGAAGAACCTACGGGCATTCCCTGAGCAAGACAAGTAATCTTTATATTCTTATTCGGAATCTTATCAACGATATATGCAATCGTCGTTTCAGCCTCCGGCGTTTGATTAAACGCAAAAACAAGTTCGCCTACCTCATCTAAACGCTTCAACAATAAGCCTATTGAAAGCTGTTCAGATCCAATACCATCAAGGGGGCTTAACACCCCGCCCAACACATGATACATTCCACGAAACGCCCCTGACCGCTCTACCGCTAGAATATCTTGCCATGACGCAACTATACATAATGATGCTTTATCTCGCTTGAGCGATGAACAAAATTGACAGCTTCCATCCTTTTCTTGCCACGCACAACAAATAGGACATCTTATTAATTGCGTTTGTGCTTGCATTAACAACACACAAAACTCTTTCATTTGCTCATCTGACATATTCAGAAAATGCATTGCAACACGATACAAATTTTTGGAAGCTAAAAAAGGAACTTTCTGTAACTGCCGAATCAACTTACTTAGGGATGGCAACTGATCAAGAACATTCATTTTTTAATTTTTACAAGCCAGGCTTCTAAAACACCCAGATAAATACTTGTTACAATAAAAATAACGACTCCTGATGCTAAACCGGTCATAAATGTTCCAAAAATAAGGGCAATCGCATACATTCCAAATTGACCACCAATTTGGCCTTTGCCTTGTTTTTGTTTTTTACTTACCAACGTGTTTAACAACATACCTAA
The DNA here is from genome assembly GCA_964444435.1 of uncultured Pseudomonadota bacterium. Taxonomy (GTDB): domain Bacteria; phylum Babelota; class Babeliae; order Babelales; family UBA12409; genus UBA12409. The sequence continues at coordinate 1,425 of CAYUHH010000060.1, forward strand.
GCCGGTAAGAACAGGTAAAACATAATAAGGATCCGGCGCCGATAAGTTAGGTATCCACAAAAATGAGGTATGATACATTTCAATTGATGAAGTCAATAAACGATTTAAAACAATAAAGATAGGAAACTGCAAAAGCAACGGCAAACAGCCAAGCATATTCCCCATACCATCTTTTTTGTAAAGCTCTGCCTGTTCTTGTCTGAAC
>CAYUHH010000060.1:1639-5444 GCA_964444435.1 uncultured Pseudomonadota bacterium
CGTTCAGGATCATTCTTATACTTTTGCTTGAGATATTGAAGTTTCTTTTGCATCTCTGACTGACTTTTTTGCATGCGCTCCATATTAAGCTGTCCCTTAAGCGTAAACGGCAACATCAACAAGCGAATCAATAATGTCAGCAAAATAATTGCTAATCCATAACTTTTAAAATACTTATGAAAGAAATCTAAAACGGGCAAAACAATTTTAATAATCGGTGAAAAAATTCCATAATCTAACAATTGCTCAAGACGTGGATCAGCGGCACTCATGACAGATAACTGCTTTGGCCCCATGTAAAATTGCAAATGCCATACCCCTGGTGATTTGATTTCAGAACTTTCCAATTGAGCAAAAAGAATGTCGTTTCCTTCTAACGTCTGAAATGCTGCACGATAAGTAAAATTATCAACGTCCTTAATCAATGCATGAACAAAAAACTTATCTGACATACCAAAAGAGGACGGGCTTCTCCATGTTTTATGAAGAACCTCTGAAAGCTTATGATAAATCTTAAGCGAATCGGAACGAGACGCATCATTAACAAATGCATAGACCTCTCCCTGTTTCATACAAACCATTTGTGGTGCAGGATAAAACAACCGAAGCTTATTGCCCTCAGACTCAACCTTATCAAGCTTAATCTCTAACTCAATAACCGGTTTAGTTTTATAAACGGTAAACATCTTATGAATCATATTATCAGCAGTATACTGCAATACGAATGCATCTTCAGTTTCTTGCTGGGAAGTTAATACGTAATGATACGGAGTTCTACCACTACATCCGAGCAAGAAAGCTTTATGATGATTATCAAGTTTCTCAATGTCGGCTAACAATTCTTTACCATGTTTAAATTCAATTTTATCTAATGCCGCACCCGCTGTTGAAAAAGTAAAAAAAGCATAATTTGTTTCAAGTTGAACCGTTGAAGCTTCTTTTTCAGTTTTATCGAAATCAACATCCCAACGAAGAGGAATTACGGCCTGAGGCTCATGTTTCACTTCGTACATTTGACCAGAAGCTGGTTCTCCTTGAACAGGCTGCCCTCTTTTCCCAAAATAAAGCTGAAGGCCAACGGCTACTAACAATGTCAATAATGCCGGCACTATCAATTCCCGTAAACTCATATAAAGACCTCGTTTTTTATTAATAGAAGACGTTTTTTTATTAATAATGTTACCATACAAATTGAAAAAGTGCTAGCAAGGCGCTTTACGAAAACAACTCCTTGATGATATAATACTAATCATTGTTGAATTAAACTTTTAACTTTAAGGGAAATAAAAGTTATGAGAATGCAACCCGCACATTTTCGCATTGGAACACTCGCAAAAAAAGTTGGCGTTGAACGATTCGTCATTAGATTCTGGGAAAAAGAATTTCAAATAAAATCTCATCGCTCAGAAGGTGGTCAACGTTTTTTTACCCATAAAGAACTTGAAACATTCAAAGCTATTAAAGACTTGTTATACGAACAAAAATACACCATCGAAGGCGCAAAAAAACTATTACACGAAAATAAAAAACTAATCATTGGCTCCTATCGTACAACTTTAAGCCCACACACAAAAACAGACGAACTTTATCACAAACTTAAACAACTTCAAGTACAATTAATTAAACTCAGCCAAGCACTTTAATTAGTCGTTAAATGTATAAGAAAAAAGCTCATATCCATTTTATGGGTATTGGTGGCATCGGCATGAGCGGAATTGCAAAAGTACTTAAAGGTCAAGGGTATACTATATCGGGGTGCGACCTTGATCAACAACAAAAAACTATCGACCAATTAAAGGAGATGGGATGCACAATAACAAATCAACATGATTCATTATTGTGTAAAGATGAATCAATTGATATTCTTGTCTATTCATCGGCCATTCCTCAAAATCATCCAGAAATTATTCACGCAAAAAAACGTTGCATTCCTGTTATTCCCCGAGCGCTCATGCTTGCAGAACTCATGCGTACAAAGTTTAGCATTGCAATTGCAGGTTCTCATGGGAAAACAACAACCACATCGATGATTTCACATATTCTTATACATGCACAACTTAATCCCACTGTTATTATCGGTGGCCATCTAAAAAACATCTCAACCAACGCACAATTAGGCAATGGAGATTTTTTAGTTGCCGAAGCAGATGAAAGTGATCGTTCATTATTAAAACTACATGCAACCCTCGGGCTCATTACCAATATTGATCTTGAACATCTTGATACATACAAAGATCTTGACGATATCAAAAGCACTTTTAAACAATTCTTAAACAATCTTCCATTTTATGGCAAAGCAATTTTATGTATCGATGACCAAAATACTTGCTCCCTCCTTCCTCTGCCACATCTAAAAATTATTACGTATGGCTTTAACGAAGACGCTGATATCTGCGGAAAAGCAATTTCTCTTGAACGATCAATATCATCATGTACAGTTTATGAAAAAAATAAAAAATTAGGCATCCTGCGGATTAAAATGGCAGGAGAACACAACCTTCAAAATGCTCTTGGCGCAATTGCTGTGGCAAGGGACCTTGATGTTCCTTTTCCTATTATTGCAGAAGCTCTTGAAAGCCTCGAAGGTATTGATCGCCGTTTTTCATCTCACGGCACCTTTAAAGGAGCAGAAATCTTCGACGATTATGCTCACCACCCAAACGAAATCACACAAATTTTAAAAGTTGCACGTAAACGAACAAAGAAAAAACTTCATGTTCTTTTTCAACCTCATCGTTACTCACGCACACTACACCTATGGAACGATTTTTTAGACGCCTTTCTTACAAGCAATATTGACCATTTAATTCTTACCGACATCTTTCCAGCCAGTGAAGCACCGATAAACGGAGTTTCAAGTGAAAATCTTGTGGCAGCAATCAAAAAGGGAAATCCCACGTTTTCCATCTCCTACATTCCGCTTGACGACAAATTCGAAGCGCTTATTTCCTATCTCAATACATCAACAGAAAAGGATGACCTTGTCTTACTGCTGGGAGCGGGAAAAATCTACCAAATTCCTGACATATTGAAATAAACCATTGTTTTTGAATATCATTTTTTGTTAGCATTGTACTAAAGAGAAACTAAAGGGGGATTTATGAAAAAGTTTCTTATTTTAGCATTACTGTGCATTTCAAGCTTACCAATTTTGACTGTTGATCGTTACCGCCAAATGAGACGGCATCATCGCTACTGTCCAAACTGTGGTCGTCGCAAAAGTAATTACTGCCATGGGTGCGGAAGATACCGAGATGGATATTATCCTTACACACAATCACCCTACTATCTTAGTTCAAACGTTGGATATTCCCCTTTGGGATTCTACATTAACATGCCGATAGGTTAAAAAATGAGAAGAACATTGGGAAATGAAAATAAAACGAATTTAAGAAGGAGAATGTCGTGAGAAAATTATGGGTTATTTTGCTTTTTGTAAACGCATGTCAAATACAAGCAAAAAACGATCCAAATTATCCGAAAGAAAACTCCGAATATCCAAATACTGTTCCTGTGGCCGGAGCCGTTGTTGCAGCGGTACAAGCTCCACCAGATATATTAGCGGGACTTGTAGGAACATCAATCCATGAAGGGCAAAAAGACAAGCGTGTTCCTGTCGTCGGAGCAGTTACAAGTACAGTAGAAAATGCCGCAAACATTGTAACAAGTTTCTTTGGATTTAGCCTCTTCAAAAAAAATAAAAAAACAACTACAAAACCTATTGTAACCACACAAACAAATGTATCAGCAGAAGAAAATGAATTATGAACAAATTAACGCTTATTTTTGCTTTTTTGGTTATAGG
>CAYUHH010000061.1:0-5341 GCA_964444435.1 uncultured Pseudomonadota bacterium
AAGTTAAAATCAATAAACGTTGCTATAACTTCAAAAGCACTCAATACAATAAAAATACCTAAGAGATATTTATGTTGAACCAAAAGTTTTAATCCATCAAGGAAACCAGGCTCTTCCTTATCCTCTTTCTCAATTGTCTTATTTTGCTCGCCCTTAAAACCCTCTAATTGATCTTTCGGTGTAATTTTCATAAAAACCGCAACCAATGCAACAATTATAAGGATAAAAACGCTCAATAAAGCTACAAGAGGAGCTGTCGTTTGTGCGCCAATTAAATTAGGAATCCTTGAAAGATACCGAGGCCCTAAAATACCGCCTAATTGACCAACCAATACAACAAGCGGGAATCCATATTTAGCCGACTTTGGATCAGAAATGTCACTAATAAACGCCCAAAAAAGCGCAACCATTAATGAACCAAAACTTTCAACAAACACGTACCACAACCAACCAACAATACGCCACTCACTTGTCACTGTATTTGTAAGACCAATTCCTGGCAACGCAAAAATTATCCCCCAAAAAACCATCAATGCTGCATACATGATCCCGAGCAAGTAGAACATTTTATCACGAGGAAAACGATCAACCAACTTTCCATAAAGTGCAACAAGAGGGAAAAGCATGCACATAGAAACAATCTTTGCATAAGCCAACCATTGACCACGGCCAACTACGGAACCAAAAATTGCATCTTTAAGAGGACGAAGAGTCCAATAAACACCAATAATAAAGGCGAATATTACGCCTAATAACAAATACTTTTTAAACTCTTCTTTGGTAAACGGCCCGAACCATTTTTTCAATAGGCCCGTAAAAACGCTACCTAACGAACTTGAGTTAGACATATAACCTTTCTTTGTGTTTTTGAATAAACTTACTTAAGCAGTATAGCAAAGTTTTAACTTTTCCCAAAAAAACATTTTTCCATAAAACATGCAAAATCCCCCCTCTGGAGAAAATCCCCTCAAGAATAGCTAAACAGAAGCTTTACGTTAAAAAGACGCAACACTTTATCTGTAAACGCAAAACTCAATAATCGCCACACAAGCAACAATTGACCACACGAAGCTCAGGAACAAGCTCTGGATGGGCTTTTTTTTTAATTTTACGGTCATTTCTTTATGTGGTATAATTTTTAAAAGAACATTTCTAAAAATTAGGGATCCGTACACATGACTGAAGAAAAAGAAACGAGAATCATGCCATCTATTCAAGACGCTGTAGCTCATCAGTTTGAGCAACATTTGCCCCTACTTCCCTTGAAAAACGTCGTACTTCTTCCAAAAAGTATCATCCCTATTATTGTAGGAAGAAGCTCATCAATTGAGGCCGTTGAATATGCATTAAAAAATGACAAAATTATGTTTGTCGCATCTCAAAAGAACCCCGACACCGAGCATCCAACCCCTAACGATATTTACTCATACGGCACCCGTTCAAAAATTCTTCAAGTTATGCGTATGCCAAATCGAGCATTAAAAATTTTAGTTGAGGGTATTTGTCGTGCAAAAATCATTGAAACCACTCCTATTGAGACCTTTATTGGAGTTTCATACGAGGACCTTGAACTCAAGGGAGCAACTCAAACAAAAGAATTTGAAGCTCTTTGGCGTCATGTAAAAACCTTATATACGCAATATACACAGTTAAATGAGCGAGCACCCCAAGACCCTATTCAAAGCGTCAAAACAATTGAAGACATTGACTACAGTGCGGACACCATTGCGGTCAACCTCAACCTTTCTTTTGATGATCGTCAAAAAATATTAGAACAACCAAATTTAAAAAAACGTTTATTTTTACTTGCACAATTACTCCAACAAGAAATCGACATTCTTGAAACAGAAAAACGTATTCAATCGCAAGTTCAAAAACAGGTTGAAAAAAATCAACGTGAATATTATCTCAACGAACAAATAAAAGCAATTCACAAAGAACTTGGACGCGATGATCACCTGACAGAAATTAATGATTTGCGAAGTACGGTTCAAAAATTAAAACTTCCACAAGAAATTTCCGTCAAATGTGAAAAAGAACTTTCTAAGCTTGAACAGATGCAACCGTTTTCTGCTGAAGCAGTCGTAAGCCGCACCTACCTTGATTGGATTATTTCATTGCCATGGACTCACATCAGTAAAGATACAATATCTCTTGTGCAGGCAGAAAAAATTCTCAATAACAGTCACGCCGGGTTAAAACAACCCAAAGAACGTATTCTTGAATTTGTTGCTGCAAAAAAGTTCTCTAAAACATTAGAAAAAGCCCCCATTATCTGCTTTGTCGGCCCTCCCGGTGTAGGAAAAACATCTTTAGCTAAATCAATCGCAGAAAGTGTAGGCCGTGAATTCGTCCGCATCTCTCTTGGCGGCGTTAAAGATGAAGCTGAAATTCGTGGGCACCGCCGTACCTATATTGGTGCATTGCCAGGTAAAATTATACAAGCAATGAAAAAGGCAAAAAGCGTTAACCCCGTCGTCTTGCTTGACGAAATCGACAAGCTTTCACAGGATCTTACCGGCGATCCAGCCTCAGCATTACTTGAAGTTCTTGATCCAGAACAAAACAATGCTTTTGTTGATCACTACCTTGATGTTGAGTATGACTTAAGTAAGGTCATGTTCATCACTACGGCAAATTTCTTTGACAATATTCCATATCCTCTTTTAGATCGAATGGAAATTGTCAATCTCTCTGGCTATACGGAAGAAGAAAAGCTCGCTATTGCAAAAAAATTCTTAATCCCAAAACAGCTCAAAGAACATTCATTAACAAAAGCACAATTTAAAATTTCAGACGAGTTACTCCTCCACTTAATTGATTGCTACACAAAGGAAGCAGGGGTCAGGCAACTTGAACGTGTCGCAGCAAAATTAATGCGAAAAACAATTCAAGATATTCTCAAGAAGAAAACTAAATCTGTGGCCGTTTCCGAAAAACATATTCTTGAATGGCTCGGACATCAAAAATTTAAACCAACATCGCTCGACCCAGGTCGAAAAATGATAGGACTTGCAACGGGACTTGCATGGACAGAAGTTGGCGGCGAAGTTCTTGAGATTGAAACAACACTTCTTCCAGGAAAAGGCAATCTGACACTAACAGGCCAACTAGGCGAAGTCATGCAAGAATCAGCACAAGCAGCATTAAGTTATGTCAAAAGCAAGGCCACAGAACTTGGTATAAAGAAAACGTTGCTCAGTAGAGAAATACACATGCATTTACCTGAAGGCGCAACGCCTAAAGATGGTCCCTCTGCAGGTATTACAATGACATGCTCTCTTATTTCAACATTCCTCAAAGAACCGGTTCATTCAAAAATTGCGCTGACAGGCGAAATTACCCTTCGCGGACGAGTACTCGCAGTTGGTGGGCTTAAAGAAAAAATTCTTGCAGCAAAACGTTATGGGATGAAAAAAGTTATCTTGCCAAAAGAAAGCTTTGAAGAAGTACAAGATGACCTTAAAGATGTAAATCATGGAGTCGAACTTGTATACGTGTCCCATATGGACGAAGTTTTGAAAGAAGCATTTCCTGAAAACATCTTTAAAAAAGCAAAAAAAGCTGCTAAAGTTAAAGCACAAAAAAAGAAAACAACTAAAAAATAACGTTAACGGAGTATCGATATGAAAAAGTTATTCGTTTTATTACTCGTTACTGCAGCATTAGTAACAAGTGGCGCTGGTTGCAAAAAGAAACCTAAAGTCACCAAGCCAGAAATGATAGTAGAAACACTTGATATCGAAGAAGTTTCTGCATATCACAATCCATCAATGACCAAAGAATTAATGTAAAATTTAAGGGGCCTTTATGGCCCCTTATTATTATGTATAAATAATGAAAAAAATTTTTATTATAGTTCTCATTTTCCTTTTTTTGCCCAATCACTCAATGGAAGCTAAACTCGATTCAATGAGTGAAGAACTTGAAACACTTAAGTACGTTATCACGGCGATACACTATGGCAATCCTACAACGGCTAAATTAGCTTTACAAAAATTAGAAAATTCAACCAATCCCTATTCATTCGAAATTGCGCTATTTATACGAAGCAATTATCAAAAAATAAAAGCTCAAAAGCCAACTCCTCACGTTGCCTTTGACAAAAAAATCTAAAAACTTATCAGAAAATGTGCCAGGCTCTATTCAACACGATTTATTCTTTGGAAAACCTCCGCCAAATTATTTCAGGAAAAAAATCCCTCAATCGTCTTAATAACCTCATCCGTTGATTTATCAGAAGAATCAACATTAATTGCATCACAAGGTTCAATTAAAGGGGCAATTAAACGAGTTTTATCTCGTTCATCGCGACGATTCACCTCTTTTAACGCAATATCAAGCGGCAATCGGTTTCCTTTCTTCTCTTGCGACCTTTGCCACCGTTGCGCTCGAACATCTGGAGAAGCGGTCAAAAAAAATTTATAATCAGCATGGGGAAACACCACTGAACCGGTATCACGCCCATCAATTACAACATCACGTGATTGTGCGAGCTTTCGCTCGAGATGTAGTAAAATTTCTCGTACATCACCATTTATTGCAATCAAAGAAGCAGCATGATCAATTTCAGGAGATTTCAAATACCACATAATATTATTACCATCATAAAGAACTGATTCAGAATTTCCTTGATACACATAACCTAACCGAGAAAGATCAAAACATTTTAAAATCTGATCATGTGTTAAAGTAACTAGTTGTTCGACAGGAATATTACAAATTTCAGTCAGTACATACGCAAGCGCACGAAACAGCAATCCACTATTGATATAAAACATACCCTTTCTTTTCGCAAGCATACGCGCAATGGTAGATTTCCCACTATTAACTGGACCATCAATCGTTATAATCATTTCGCTCCCTTCATCGCCACATCTACACCTTTTAATTCTATTGAGCACATTCCTTGCCAATAATTTTCCATCACCGTTGCTGCAAGATCAAAGGAATCGTCTTTTAATTCTAAAAATGTTTTGAATAATTCAGGCCGACTGAAAAATATGATCGGCTTAATTGTCCCTTGTGAAAAAATTTTGCATTTTACATGTTGATCTTTTAATAAAACGGGCGCATCAACCAACGTCACATCAGGAATATAAAAAATGGGAGCATTGTTCATGCTTCCAAACGGCTCCAGCAAGCGCATATCATCCATAAATTTCCCCTTCAAATCGCCGAGTTGAAGCATCGCATCAAGTTCAATTTTAGGTTCAAGGTCTTCAGGTGTTAATTTCTCAAGAATCTTTTTCTCTAATTCATTTTTTAAAAGCGGAAGATTTTCGGCCTTCAAAGAAAGACCCGCTGCACACGCATGTCCTCCAAAATGATCAAGCAATTC
>CAYUHH010000062.1:0-5217 GCA_964444435.1 uncultured Pseudomonadota bacterium
AGCATTGCGTTCATCAAAGAGATGTGAGAGTGATGCTGCATCGCGATCTACTCCTAATGTTAATTGTGTTAAATCATTTGAACCAATTGAGAAACCATCAAATAATTTGCTGAATTCATCAATAAGTAAAACATTTGAAGGAATTTCGCACATCATGACCAATTCTAGCTTGTCTTTTTTGCGTTGAAGGCCAAATTTTTTCATGAGAGCGATTGTTTTTTTAGCTTCTTCAACTGTTCTGACAAATGGAATCATAATTTTTATGTTTGTAAAACCTTTAATTTCACGGGCTTTTTTCAACGCTTTACATTCAAGTTCAAATGCATCTTTATAAAAGTCACTGTAATAGCGTGATGCGCCGCGCAAACCAAGCATGGGATTTGATTCTTCTGGTTCAAAATATTTACCGCCAATGAGGTTGCGATATTCATTACTTTTGAAATCAGAAAGTCGAACAATTACTTCATGAGGCCAAAATGCAGCTGCAATTGTTGCAACTTCTTGAGATAAAACATCGATGAAGTAATCTTTTGGATTTTTGTATGCTTCAATTAATTTTTTTATGTGTAAAACAACTTTTTGGGGTAGTTTTTTAGTTTCAAGAAGAGCCAGCGGATGAATTTTTATTTTATTCGAGATAATAAATTCAAGTCGTGCTAAGCCAACACCGTTAACAGGTAAAGACGAAAGAGTAAAGGCTCGATCTGGCTGTGCAATATTGAGTAAAATTTTTGTTTTGATAAAGGGTAAATTTTTAAGTTCAATTTCTTTTCGTTCAAAGGGAAGTTGTCCTTGGTAGATATAACCGGTTTCCCCTTGACTACAATCAAGTGTAATAAGCTCATTGTTTTTTAAAATTTGTGTTGCATGTTGAGTTCCAACAATCGCAGGAATCCCGAGCTCACGGCTTACAATTGCAGCATGACAGGTGCGACCTCCTTGATTTGTAACGATTGCTGCGGCTTTTTTCATTAGCGGGAGCCAGTCGGGATTGGTCATTTGTGTAACGAGAATTGAGCCATCTTTAATCTTAAGGCTATCCTTAACGGAGTTGATGATACATGCTGGTCCAGATGTAATTTGTTGTCCAACAGCTTGTCCGGTTAAAAGCAATTTCCCCGCTAGATTTTTCGGGGATTCAAAAAGCTTATATTTAATGAGAATATTTCCTGTGCGTTGGCTATGAACTGTTTCAGGACGTGCTTGCACAATAAATATGGTTCCTTTTACATCTTGGGCCCATTCAATATCCATGGGAGTCCAGGCTTTATTTTTTTTAGTGTAAAGTTTTTCAATTTCTAATGATATGCGTGCAATTTCTAAAATTGATGGATTGTTTAATGAGAATTGATTTTGTTCTTTTGTTGGCACGTTGATATTACGAATTCCTTTTGAAGAATAAATCGCTTTGATTTTTTTTGAACCAAGTTTTTTAGAAAGAATTGGTTCATACCCTTCTTCGAGTGTTTGTTTATGAACATAGAATTCGTCTGGATTTATTGTTCCTTGAACAATGTTTTCACCCAGCCCATAAGCTGCAGTAATAAAAATAACGTCTTTAAAGCCGGATTCAGTATCAAGGGTGAATGAAACACCCGCTGTTTTTGCTTCAATCATTTTTTGAATGCCAACAGAAAGTGCAATTGTACTATAATCGAATCCTTTGCTGATTCGATAAACAATTGCACGTGGTGTAAAAAGTGAAGAAATGCATTTTTTCCAGGCAGCAAGTACTTCTTTTTCTCCGCGAATATTTAAAAATGTTTCTTGTTGCCCTGCAAAAGACGCGGTTGGTAAATCTTCTGCTGTTGCCGAGGAGCGAACGGCGACCGGGCAGCCGTTTGTTGAACATAATTTTTTATAGGCAGCAATAATTTCTTGTTCTAAATCGAGTGGAATGGTATGCGATTCAATTAATTTTCTAATTTTTGTACTGATTTTTTTTTCAGTACTAATATCGTTTGTATTTTTTATGGTTTCCATTAACTTTTTTATTGGTGAACGAAGATGGTTAGAGTCAAGAAAGTACCAATAAGCGCGTGATGTTGTCGCAAAGCCATCAGGAATTTTTATTTGTTTCTTTTTAAGATCGTGAATCATTTGGCCAAGTGAAGCGTTTTTTCCACCAACTAAATGTATATCATTAATCGTAAGTTCAGAAAATTTTTTAATATATTTCATAAAATATTCCTTTTGTTGATTGAAAAATTTATATGAGGTAATACAATTTTTTGTTAATTTGATAAAAACAGTAAAGCATTTTGAAAAACTAAAATGTAACAAGTTTATAATATTTACAAAGAAGGGATTGTTGTAATGCGTGTTATTTTTTTTATCGTACTTTTTATTAATGGGATATTTGGAGGGAAAATTGAGCTTCAGTTAAAGGCTGTTAAAGAACCGTCATTTAGGTGTTTATCATATGACTTTCTAAAATATGTGAAAGAGATTTTTAATTTAACTACGTTTATAGAGACGGGCACCGCTCAAGGGTGGACAGCAGATCAAGCTGCAAAAGTTTTTGAGGAGGTTTATTCTGTTGAGCTGAGTCCAGATTATTATAACCTTGCACAGAAGACAAATGAAAAAAATAGGAATGTTTTTTTATTTCAAGGTAATTCGCCAAAATTTTTATTAAATATTTTACAAAAGAAAAAAGAGAAAGTCATTTTTTGGCTTGATGCTCATTATTCAGGTGCAGATACTGCAAGAGGCGAAAAAGATTCACCAATACTAGATGAACTTGATGCTATAAGAAAAAGTAATATAAAAGATTCTGTTATCTTAATTGATGATTTACGTTTTTTTCAATCTTATTCCTGGCAGTTACATAAACTTATACCTGGGTATCCTTCATTAAAAGAATTGATTTTTGCCATAAAAAAAATTGATTCAAATTATAAAGTTTTTATTTATGGCGATTGTGCTTTAGCTTATACCGATAACATTATAGAACCTTCTTTAGCGTTAGAATTGATGACCAAAAGCAGAATGTCAGAAGAAGAACCATTTGCTTATCCTATTGATTTAGAAAAAGATTTTAAAAAGATTACATTTTTAGAAAAGGAAGTAATTTTGCAGATGACATCTAAATTGAACTCAGTTTATTGTAGTGCTATTCCTTCTTATAACTTATGGACAAGTATGATTTTGTGGGGCGACGGCAAATCTGAAAACGCACGAAACATTTTAAAATCACCTCTTTTTTATAATTATCAACGTGAAAAGATTGTTTACTTAATTTACTTAATTAAGTAAACAATCTTTGTTGAATAAAAACGTAGAATCAGTATAATTTATGGGAGCAGAGTTAGTAATATAGTTACTTTGGAGTTTTTATGGCTCAAGATACGTTTTTTTATTATTTGTTTTATAATATGCGTTTCTTACCATGGTGGAACTGTAGCCTCGTCTGTACCATGCCCTTATGAGGGCGTCTAAAAATTGTTGCGAAGACATTTCTGTTAAAAAGTTTAAATGTATCTTTATTAAGTTTAGGATGAGATAAATGAAAAAAATTTTACAATCGCAAACGGTTGTTATTGGATTAGCAATCTTTTCAATGCTTTTTGGGGCGGGAAATTTAATTTTTCCTATTAAGGTTGGTTTAATGGCGGGAAAAAATCTAGTGCCCGCAACGTTAGGATTTTTAATTACCTCAATTTTACTCCCATTTATTGGTTTAATAACGATAATTCTTTTTGATGGTGATTATGGTCGCTATTTTAATCGCTTAGGGAAGGTGCCGGGACAGTTGCTTATTTTGGCTTGTATGATTGTTATTGGTCCTATTATTGGTATTCCTCGTATTGTTATTTTGTCATACACTTTGCTGCATCCATTTATTCCTGCAGTTGGGTTACTAACTTTTAGTATTTTCTTTTTATTGATTGCATTTTTGGGCACCGTGCGTGAAAATAAGATTCTTGATTTGCTTGGATATATTATTAGTCCTCTTTTGCTTGGTTCATTAATTGTGATATTAGCTAAAGGGTTATTAATGCCTGGGCAAATAGCGGATGTTGCAGTAACCCCTTTGAGTGATTTTGTTAAAAATCTTAAATTTGGTTTTTCAACATTAGATCTTCTTGGCACAATTTTTTTTGGTTCTATTGTTCTGACGATTATGAAACAAAATGTTAAACATGCATCACGCAGAGAGTTGACAAGTTTTGCAATTACAGGGTTAAAGGGAGGTTTGTTAGGGAGTGTCCTCTTAGGCTTCGTGTACATTGGATTGTCTCTTTTGGGATTTCTTCATGGTTATGGATTGCAATCGATTAATGAAGGAGAGCTTTTTAGGCAAGTAACATTGCGCATTATGGGTAATGGTGGAAGCTTCATTGTCGCGACAGCTGTTTTGATGGCTTGTTTTTCAACAGCCATAGCATTACTTGCCGTTGTGGCAGAATATGTGCAAGTCGATGTTTTGAGAGGAAAAATTGGATACGTTCCTGCTGTTTTGCTTGTTATGTTAACGAGCCTTTTGCCATGTAATCTTGGTTTAGAAAAAATTATTGCGGTAACAGTTGGTCCGATTGCAAGTATTATATATCCGGTTATTATTGTGGCTACATTTTGTAATTTGGGGTATAAGTTAATTGGCTTTAGACCGATTAAGATACCGGTGTTTGTAACGTTTTTCTTATCATTAGGAACTTATCTTTATAAATTGTTTGTGTAATTATGAATTTTAGCTTTTCTTTTTCCTTTGTTTTTTTAATTTTAGTTTTTGGCGGGTGTAATCAGTATAAAGTTGTTGAACGCGAAAGAAAAAAAACATTAGATCGTGTTGAACAGATTAAAGAAGAGTATGAATTAGAATTACTCTGTATCGATGGATTTTTTGCTGCATCTCGTAAACAAAAAGATTTAATATTGGATGATTTGCGTGACTTGGTTATGATGCGAGGCGAACCTTATAAAGCAAATTATCAATTGATGATGCTCGATCAATATCGCGCATACCCTTTTTTGAAGATGAGTGATGATCTTGACGTTAAAGTTAAAACTTTAAAAAGGCGGTACAAGTTTTTAGAAAAAGAAGAAGATACAAACTTATTAGAGCTTCTTATCCAACAAGTGGAAAAGCTGAGAAAAGTGATTCATATTCATCCTCAATTTATGAAGGAATGTAAGCGGTATGAAAAATATCGCTTAATTGAATGTGCTGCAGACTTTGTTTCACATGAATTTGAAGACTTAAAAGATTTAGCT
>CAYUHH010000063.1:0-5206 GCA_964444435.1 uncultured Pseudomonadota bacterium
GGCCTCATCGGTCTAGAGATGAACTTTCAGATGAGGGGGTTGGTTTTCCTTCCTGTTCAATTCTCTGATTTAGGGATTTAGCGTTCTGTTTTTTTATGAAGTTTATGGGTTTTCCCTTGATCTAAAAATTTTTGTGTTTCATTTTTATAAAGTTCAATGTGTGGTTGATTAAATGGGTTTACATTACATAATTTTGCAAGATATATCATTTGAATCATAGATGTTTGAAGTAAGTTTCCGATGTAGTATTCATTAATTTCAGGAAGGACGTAGTAATCAAAGTTTCTTTTCTGTTTTTTAAAAGCATCCATGGTTCCATGAAAAATAGCAGTCATAATTTCATTAATAGTTTTTCCTTGAATTGATGCATTTAATGTTTTTAATGACACGTCGTTTTTTATTTTTAATGTACGATTCCAGTTTTTTATTCCTACAAATGTCGTAAATACTGGTGGTTTGCCGCCTAAGTATAGTTGAGCGACCGAATGTAAATCTGCACTTCCCATAGAGACAGTTGGTATTAAGTTGCAGGGTTTATGAGGAGTTTTTAATGACTGTTTTCCTAAACTTTCGCCGGAGAGTTGGCGATACCATTTTCCAAATCCCTCAAGATTAAGTGCAAAGATAAAGAGATCGTGAATAATGTAACCATTTTGATAGGCTTCATAAATTGCCGTTGCGCTCTGTTGTGCGGTGCTGTTTTTTTTCAATGAATAAGTAATCGCATCTTGAGCGCCTTCTAGAAGCTTTTCAATTTTTATGCCCATTAAGCCAAGAGGAAATAGTCCGACTGCAGTTAAAACTGAGTAGCGACCACCAACTAGTTTTGGAATGTAAAGAACAGCGATAGTTTCTTGCTGCGCCCAGATATCAAGCGGCGAATTTTTATTAGTTGTTACCACAATATAATCTTTATAGTTCCGGTATAATTTCTTTAAAAGGTGAACGAGCACCTGAAAGTTTGCAATTGTTTCGATTGTAGAACCGGATTTTGTGACTATATTAAGTAAGATGTTTTTTTTCAGCTTAATTTTTTTTTCAATAATTTGTTGAAGATTTGAAAGATATATTGGGTCGGTGGTGTCTGCAAAAAATACTTGTGGTTTCTTGGTATCATTATAAAGAAGGCCGTTGAGTGCTTGATGAATCGCGAGGGTGCCGAGATTTGAACCGCCGATACCGATGATAATAATCGTATTGATATCTAATTTTTTTTTCGCTGCAATAACTTTTTTTATCTGGTTGAGTTGCTTTTTATCAAATGGAACATTAATGGAAGCGTAGTCAGTTTCGTATTGTTTATCGCTTCCTTGTAGTGCACATGTGGCGTTGAGATTTTTTTGTTCTTCATCAAGAAATTTTGAATATTTCTGAGGAATTTTTTTAAGAGAAGATGTGTAGGTAAAGGGAGTCATGAAAATCCATTCTTTTTTTATATTGTGTACCATGAATTACTGGAAATATACAGACTCATTCTTTAATTAACCAGCTTCCAGCTGGAGCGGCCAACTTTTAGTTGGATTGACAAGCAAGCTTCTTGATCGCTTAGCATTAAAATTTTTGCTAGAGCAAAAATCTTAAGAACAATTTTTGATTAAAATCAAAAAGCAAAGAGTTTTAGGATTTCATAAAACATAGAAATTCGTCTGTGGCTTAGTTTGCGAGCAAATTTCAAGTAAATTTTTAAATTTTGTGTTAACTATTCTCATTGCAGGAAGCTAAAAGCTGGATGTAATGAGAATAGTTAATGTCTAAACGGTCAAGCGGAACGCTTGTCGGGTCCAGCAAGGTCTTTCGATATAATTTTGCTTCGCAAAATCACTCAGTTTGAGCGACTGGTCGAACAAGTTGCAAGTTTGCAGTTTGTTTATGAACTTGCTGAAAGTTTTTTAATACGCGGTATACTAAAAATAAAATAGTTTGGGTTTTAGTATGAAAAAAGATGTTATTTTAACTGGTGATCGACCAACAGGGCCTTTGCATTTAGGTCATTATGTTGGTTCTCTTCAAAAGCGTGTTGAGTTACAAGATCAGTGTACAACTTACATTATGATTGCTGATGTTCAAGCGTTGACCGACTATTTCGATCGACCTGAAAAGGTTCATGAAAGTGTGATGGAAGTGGCCCTTGATTATTTAGCAGTTGGTATTGATCCGAATAAGGCGACAATTTTTATTCAGTCGGAGATTCCACAGCTGTTTGAACTGACCACTTATTACATGAATTTAGTAACATTGAATCGTGCGCTTCGTAATCCAACAGTAAAAACTGAAATTCGTGAAAAAAATTTAGGTGAGAAAACATCGGTTGGTTTTGTTGCATACCCAATTAGTCAGGCTGCAGATATTACCGCTTTTAAAGGAACCTTGGTTCCGGTTGGTGAAGATCAGTTTCCGGTTGTTGAACAAACAAATGAAATTGTTCGTACCTTTAACCGTATTTATAAAACGAATGTGCTCATTGAACCTAAAGTTGTTGTTTCAGAAATAAAGCGGTTGCCCGGTTTAGATGGGAAAGCCAAGATGAGTAAATCATTGGGAAATGCAATTTTCTTATCTGATGATGCTGCCACGGTTAAGAAAAAGGTGATGAGTATGTACACTGATCCTGATCATATTCGGGTAGAAGATCCGGGTAAGATTGAAGGGAACATGGTTTTTACTTATCTTGATGCATTTGATTCTGATAAAGAAGCCGTTGCCAAATTTAAAGAGCACTATCAAAAAGGTGGGCTTGGTGACGTTGTGCTCAAACGTCGCTTAATCGATGTTTTAGAGTCATTTTTAGCGCCTTTTCGTCTTCGTCGGATTGAGTTTGCTCAAGATAAGGCACAGGTTTTAAAGATTCTTCAAGAAGGGTCAGCCAAAGCTCGATCTGTAGCGGCTCAAACCTTATCTGAAGTTAAAAAAGCAATGAAATTACAGTATTTTTGAGCCGGCGTCGTTTTGACAATTTGAAAATCTTTTGTTATATTTTAAATACTTAAAAATAGATTCAATGGGGGTTTTATGAAATTTTTCAAATTATTTGGATGTGGTTTGTTTTTTCTTTCATTGTGTTTTGCAATGGATGTGAAAACAGACTTTTTTGATGAATGGAGAGTTTTAACATCTCATGAGAAGTAACTTAATCTTAATATAGCCGTAACCCTTGAGGTTTTGAAGGTTCGTGAAATGGTCAAGGGAAAATTTTTTTGCGCAAACTGGGATTTTAAGGGGGAAATTTAAATGAAAAAAAAATTGTTAATTTTATTGCTTGGTATTACTCGTTTGTATTCGATGGAGTCTGAAGGGTTGTTTCCGGAAGCGTTGTTTGAAGAGTTATCTTCTCAGAGGGAGTCTGAAGTGTTGTTTCCGGTGGCGGAGCCGCCAGAGGGCCCTACCCTTCCAGGTGTAATGGCAGACGATATCTCATGGGAAGTGGGCGGGATATTTTCCGGTGCAGATCATGAAGTAACTTTCCGAGAAGAAAAAGTTGGGGTTGTTTCTCAAGAGAATAAGAAACATCCTTGTCCGGTTGCATGTCGGGTATGTGGATACGTGTGTCGAAACAGCTCTCGCTTGAGGGATCATTTTCGATGCCATACAGGAGAGCGTCCATTTGTGTGTGAGTGGAAAGGTTGTAATGCCGCATTTCGTTTGAAAAGTACCTTAGTTGAGCATCAGCGATTTCATACGGGCGAACGTCCTTTTGTATGTTCGGTATGTGAAAAAAGATTTAGACGAGCTGGGGATTGCAATAGACATGAGAAAACACATTTGCCTAAACAGAGCTATTGTTTTGGTTGTGGAAAATGGTTTAGAGACGATCGATGTTTAAGACGTCATCGCAAAACAAAATGTTGTTTAGAAAAAGGGGGAATAGAAAGATGAAAAAAAATCATTTTTTTAGGGATAGTTGTGGTGTTTTCACTTCATGGGATGGAAGAAACAATTCTTTCATCTCGTGAAAAGAGAACTGCAGAAGGTTTGATTATGCTTTCTGGTGGAGATTGTCTTTTGCAAGAAAAACGAAGAAAAGTTGTTGATCATGTAAGCGAAGAAGAGTTGAAGTTTTTGTGTAATAGTCGTAAAGGAGATCGTGGCAAATTTATGTGTGTGGTTTGTCATCAGGTTTTTAAATTAAGATCCCGATGCGAACTTTATGAAAAGAAGCATGAGAAATTGAAATTTTTTACATGGCATTTTTGTGGCAGGTGTTATAGTACTAAAAGTTGTCGGGATGCGCACGAATTTGTGCATGAACGATAATTTTGTTTATGGAGTTGCGATGAGTAAATTTTTATTTTTATTCATAATATTTTCAACATGTTCGTCTTATGGAATGTTTAAACCGTTATCTGGGATGTTTGGTAAATCAACTCATGGAATGAATTTATTGCATGATTATCAAACGTATTTTGAAAGTGGAGGGTGTGAAGAATATTCTGAGACGTATCGCACTTTTATCAAAAAAGTTGGACGAATTAATGCATTACATCGAGAAGGTTTTTTTCCTTGGTTGATGCCTTCATTATTTCGTTGTAAATCATTTGATCTTAAGAATATTATTGTTGCTCATCTTGTTCATTTATCAACCCTTCGTGTAGATCGCTCTTCGATGTTGGACTATGCTTCTCAAGAAGAAAGAGAACATGTTGTTGCATTAATTGAGCAGTTTATTCAGAGAGAGAAAGAGTATCCCGGATATGTTTCTTTTTTTCATGCAACGGATGGATGTTATGCAAACTTTCTTGATTTACAAAAGAAATTATATGAAAAAGAGCATGGGTTGGTTCATCGCCCGTTTGAGTTTTTACGATTAATAGGAAACCGTGAACATTTGAGGGATCTCTCTAAAGAAGAATTTTTAGAGGCGCGGTTGGATATTCATGATGAAAGTGATCCTGATAGAACTGATCTTTTATCTGTTACCACTGAGCCATGGTTTTGGCAGACAGTTTGGATTTATACAGTTAGTCGTTCATGGTTTGGGATGAGGCACTTGAATAAGTGGATTTATGAGCTTTGTAAATCTTATAAATTACCCGTTGTATCAGTTAAAGCGTTAGATTTATCTCTAAAAAAGGGGATTATTTTGCATCTTCTCTTAAAAAAGGAATGTGCCGATCGTCTTGTGTATGGCTCTGCAATTTATGGTACTCCTGTTGAAAGAAAATTAACTTCTTTACAGCGATTATTTCCTTTCGCGAAGCGTATTGTTTTA
>CAYUHH010000064.1:0-5180 GCA_964444435.1 uncultured Pseudomonadota bacterium
ATCAAAAGCTTCATCAATCAACGCATACAAATCTTTTCCTTCAACCTGTGCGCGCACGTGGTAATCTGCTGCATGCAATCGTAACTCAACAGCATGTTGCGTATGAACATGTTGAGCTTCTAATATCACCTCTAATTTAATTGGTGAACGTTCTTTATGTAAAAACCGTTCAAGTTTCCCAATTTTAGTATTTACATATTCTTCAATGGTGGGAGACGACTCCATTCCACGATACGTCATCTTTGTATTCATATAACCACTCTTTATATTTAAAGGGTTTACTTTCGTCTTCTCTTTCTCTAAAGTATCGCAAAAGATTTTCTTTGCAAAGACATTCAATCAGAATGATTATCATCATTAATCATCAAAGGATTTATACTTTCACACGTCGGACACACAAGTGGATCTGCACGTAATTCTCGATTTAAACAACGCACATGATAAAGACATTCACACATAAAACCTTTTTTTTCACCCGAAGTAAACTTCCTTCAATCTCCTGACTCATCACCACAAATTGAACAAACTTTTTTCTCTTTACTTTCTTTAACAACATCCATGGAGTAGGAAGAAAAGGCAAAAAATAATGCTTTCATCATCATCCCTTTTAAAAATTATTTTACTTTTAATCAGAAGCTCTCTTACCTTTTTCTAAAAGAAATTTCACTGGAACAGATTTGAGATCATATTCTCGCCGAAGGACACGTTCAAAATATGCCAATTCTCGATCTCCAAAAAATTGAGGCAAACCTACAAAAAGCTTTATCGTCGGAGGCCCGGATTTCACTTGTTTTGCAGCATTAACTTTCAACACATGCTCTTGTTTATAAAGTGGCCGGCGAATAAGTGACTGCTTCAAAAGACTTGTTAATTCATCAACGCTAAATTCAGAAAGATATCGCTTCCATACACCCATAACGAGCGGAAAAATTTTACCAATATTTTTTCCGTCTTTACATGAAATAGTTAAATGATCAATTTTTTTATAAAAGAACTCATACTCTTCATTGTGATATTCCCACTGGGCCTTGATATGTGCATCAAGCAAATCAGCTTTATTAACAAGAATTATAAGAGCCTTGCCTTGCTCAAATGCATAAAAAGCAAGCTTCAATTCCTGATCAGTCAATCGCCCTTCTTGTGCATCAATCAAAAGCAAAACAATATCGGACGTCCGAACTGCTTGCATAGAGCTTTTTACCATCATTCCTTCAAGTTCATCTTCAACTTTTTTCTTGCGACGCACCCCCGCAGTATCAGTAAGTTCAATTGTTTGTGAATAAAATTGAACTTCCTCTCTCACTGCCTCTCGAGTTGTACCTGCAACGTCTGTCACAATTGAACGATCTTTTTTTAACAAAAGATTCATCAGCGATGATTTCCCAACATTCGGTTTACCCAACAAGGCTACACGACAAGATCGTTCTTTTTTTCCCGAACCCGGTTCAATTTTTTGACGAGGCAATAATTCAACTGTTTCATCAAGCAAAGCTGTAACGCCTTCATTATGTACAGCAGAAACTGGAATCACATGATCAAAACCAAGACGACGGCATTCCTCGAGATGCTCTTGCGCAACCTTTTTATCAACCTTATTGGCAACCACAATAACTGATGCTTTGCTTTTATGTAATTTCTTTGCAAGCGCTAACTCTTCTGTCAAAAGCCCTACCGACGCATCTATCATAAGCAATACCACGTCAGCATTTTGTGCAAGTTCTAATGCCTGCTGTCTCACTTGTTCTAAAATAGGATCATTAATCTTTTTAAGGCTTACTCCTCCAGTATCAACTAAAGAAAACTGTATGCCTTTCCATAAAATCTTTTCTTTAATAAAATCACGCGTCACTCCCTCATAATCTAACGTTAAGGGGGTTGTGCGCTTGGAAATCCGATTAAATAATGTTGATTTACCAACATTCATCCGACCAATTAACACAACGTTTGGAATTTTATTCATTCCCTTGCTCCTGTTTAGGTTGGGGCAACTCAACAACTTTTCCTGGGAAATATTCTAACAATTGATTTGTCAGAGGCCATTGATCTTTATCAGAAATATCAATCGCTCTCCCAATAACACCATCTTCTCTTCTTACATACGTAGACCGATAAACCGACGCACTATGCTGCACAGACGTTACCGGAATCTTTTTTTTTTCATTCTCTTTAATAGAAACCATTTTGTCAAAAAGGGCTTCTAATGCAACATCAATTCCAAAAATTCTTTGCAATTCTGGCAACCAAATATTGCGCATTTGATCTAACGTATCCTTAAACAAGCGCAACTGTGATGAGAAATGAAGATTGATATTATTTCCATCCTTCTCATATTCCGCTTGCTTAAAAATAGAACACAACAATGGTTCATCTTTCAATTCAACTGAGATTATAAACCTATCCCAATCACCAACTTCT
The DNA here is from genome assembly GCA_964444435.1 of uncultured Pseudomonadota bacterium. GTDB lineage: Bacteria > Babelota > Babeliae > Babelales > UBA12409 > UBA12409. Next base: position 2,416 of record CAYUHH010000064.1, read on the forward strand.
TCTTTTTTGGAATCAGAAAATCCCGCAACCTTTTTTTCCTCAACCTCTTTTTTTTCTTCTTTTATCTCTTCTGTTTTTACAGAATTTGAATCAACTCTTTTTTTTTCCATTTCCTGAGACGAAAAACGTTTGACAGAACTACTTACCGTAACGACAGCACTTTGATGAATCATTTGCCATATGCGAACAAAAAAAAGTTGTAAAAACGAAGTTTTATGAATCGTCTTCACAAAAACATGTTCTTGAGAACAAACAAAATCAAACACATTCATCAACGAAACAAATTGAACCGAAGAAACAAGATCTATATACGCACTCACATCACCAAGAAAATCTGAAGGCTTCACATCATGCTTCACCCATACCAATACACGAAGCAAATATAAAAAACGTTTCCAAATATACTCAACGTTATAACTACTAAAGTCTATTTTTTCAACAAATGCTATCAACTTATCAAGAGAATCTTCTTTAAATAAACACGTCAAAAGATTTAAAAAAACATCATCAGAAAGATGTCCCAAAACAGAAAGGACCTCTTTTTTACCAATTTTTTTAGTACTAAACCCTACTTGCTCAAGCAAATTCAACGCGTCTCGAACTGAACCACCCGTCTCCTTAATAATAAGCGACAAACCATCAGGGGCATACACAATCCCCTCCGCTTCACAAATATGCTTGAGATGAGAAAGTAATGAATTTTGTTCAACCGCATTAAAAAAAAGCTGAAAACATCGCGATCGAACCGTATCAATAATTTTATGATCATCCGTTGTCGCTAAAATAAAAAAAACGGATGAAGGAGGCTCTTCTAATATTTTAAGAAAGGCATTAAAGGCCGCCTTACTTAACATATGGGCTTCGTCAATGAGATATACTTTTCGACGACCAAGTAACGGCAACAATGTTGAAGCCTCAATAACCTGCCGCACATTATCAACACCGGTATGCGATGCAGCATCCATCTCAATAAAGTCAGGATGCCTTCCTTGCAACATTGCCTTACAAGAATCACATTCAAGACATGGTACAATAAATTTTTTAGGATTTTGCTGGAAATCTGGGAGTCGTTTACAATTTACGGCAGCAGCAAATACACGCGCTGTTGTTGTCTTACCACACCCATGTTGTCCTGCAAATAAATAAACAGGAAAAAATTTCCCTAAAAATAATGAATTCTTTAATATCCGAACGGAAAGATCTTGCCCGACAATCTGTTCAAACTGTTTGGACCGCCATTTACGCGCTAAATTTAATTGAACTTCATTCATGAAAAGGTACTCGAGATGGGCATTATACGGAGAAAGCGCAATACAATATCAAATTATATGTCTGCTGCTTCCTTTCGGACCTGACAGAATACATAAACCGATAATTATTACGCCTTCTCCAACTTTTATTTCACTCTTCTATTTTAGACTTATTCGCCATATTTATCAAACAAGAAAAGGAGTCTTCTCATATTTATTGATTAAATTTCCAAGATTTAATCATCTTTTCAACTTCGACTAAATGTTTATCAAACAATTCGGCGGAAGCAGTATAGGTTAAGAGATACATCTTTGAATCTTTTAACACTCCAACATGTAAAAATTTAAACATTCCCAAGGACACTTCCATTCGCTTTGCCGGCATACCTGACACAACCTCATCTGAAACCTCAAATGTTGCAGCTTGCATATTGTATTGACCTTTTGACAATGCTACATAACCTTCAAGATCCATCTCTTTCTGAAGTTGCTGAGCTATAACATTAACATTGCATAGTTTACCAACACCTTGAACATCTACAAAATTAAAGACATCAATGGTAGAAGCCTCACACAATTCAGAAGCATTGAGCGAATAACCATTCTTACTTTCATAGGCAACGCCAAAAGCAACTGCCCCGCTCAACATTAAAAGACACAAACTTACTATTTTTTTCATAAAAAACCCTTTAAAGTTAAATTGCAAAATACACTTTATAAAACACTACCACGATTATAAAGCAATTCGCTGCAACGTCAAAGGGGAATTTATTATTTCTTATAAATTATTTTCTTCGCGTTTTTTTGGGCCAATAAAATCACTGCGAATAGCTCCAAACTATAAGCAATAGAACGTAACGCAGCCAAGAATAACGGATATTCTAAAAGAAAAAATTTTTTTAAATAAAAAACACGCACCAACGCAAAAAGAACGTAAGCACATCCAATCAAAAGTCCTGAAATAGATCTTGTTTTTAAATAAGCCCAAAAACCTGCAATTATCAAAGGGAAACAAAACAATAAATTGAGCAATGAAAAGTCCCACAACGCCATAATATTCTCCTTTAAATAGTTCTCTTTCAATCCTACTAAAAAAAAAACAAAGGGCAATAAAACCCTTTGTTTTTTAAATCATACATATCTGGTGGAGAGAGAGGGATTCGAACCCTCGATGCCTCTTTCGAGACATACACGATTTCCAATCGTGCTCATTCGACCACTCTGACATCTCTCCCTAAAAATTATTTTTCAGTTTTTGCAGGTGCTTCTTTTTTTGAAACTACTTTTTCTTCTTTTTTTTCAGAAGGCACAGCAACTTTTACATCTTTTGCTTCTTTAGCAGAAACTTTTTCAACTACTTTTTCGACTACTTTTTCTTCTTTTTTTGCTGCAGTTTTTTTAGGTTCAACGACCTTTTCTTTTGGAGCTTCTACCTGTTGAACATCTTTCTTCGGAGTCTTTTCTTTTTTTACAACTGCCGCAACACCACGCTTTACTGCTTCACACAAATAATCA
>CAYUHH010000065.1:0-5139 GCA_964444435.1 uncultured Pseudomonadota bacterium
TTCGACGTGGTATGTCGATGTTAGAGAGCATGTCGAGCGTTGTCTGTGTGCTCGTAAACTAAGCAGTCGAATAATAAGTGCAGAACCTAATTGTGCACAGCTAAATTTTGCAATAGCAACAGCTTAACTTAATTTGGTTCTTGTTGATTGATGTGCCTGTCTATTAATCAACTCGCATTATTTTGATGGGACGGTTATGTTAGGTTTTTTCGTTTCGTAGCATGGCTGTATACCTAAACGGGCCTTTATTCGTAGCTGTGTTCTTGAGGTTGAATAGAGGTAGTATCAGGAACTAAACATGTAGCGCTTTAATGTTGTTGTATTGCGGACATGGGTTCGATTCCCATCGCCTCCACCATTCCCTCTCATTTTTTTCAAGTTTTCTGGGTAAAAAGGGTTTATTTTTTCCCAGAAGGTTCCTTCTGTAGTTATTGCTTCAGGAAGATCAAAACTATTATCATCAAAATGAAATGTGAGGTAGTTTCATTTTCTTTAACGTAACTTAAACCATTTTTTTTAATCGTTTACAGGAATAATTCCTCGAAGCTTGCTTCGTTGTCATTATATTCGCTCATTTCCTTCGACAGGCTTACGTCTTCGCCACCTGTTCTACGAAGTTTTAACGAAGTAGAAAGTCTTCGCTGCAGGGGCAGGGTGAGCGCGCTCGTGGTGAGCTTGTCGAACCATACGAGCATTATACCTCGTAGCTTGCTGCGAGGTTCTTAATTGCAATAATTTTATATTTTTAATAAGCAGTGTATTTTAAGAAAACTAAGTTCTAGAAGAGGAGATGATGAGATATTGTAATTTTTTATTGTTTTTGTGTGTTCTGGAACTCTTTTTACTGATTTAATTAAAAAAGGAGATAGTTCGGGTGTTTTTAATTAAATTGACAATGGGTGTGAACCTTTAAAAGAAGATGTGGCTCTTTCGGATCATTTATTATGGTCGTTTGTTGCCTCAAGAAAAACTGGCGTTAGCGCAACTTATTGATGCACTTGGTGCCGATATTTCATCATATCAGCTTTCTTTTTCAATGACGCAGGTAAGAATGCGAGGTCCTCATATAGATGATTTAACTATTAACTGTATGTTGCGTTATTACCAAGAAGTTAGAAACGCTCAATTTGATTCTTTAATTGGTAAGTCGTTAGGGGCGCATGGAAATTTGTTGGTTTTTCTTGAACTTGTTGGAATTATAAAGTTGTTGCAAAAAGTTGATTGTTAAAGTCCTTTTATTTGTTTGAATGTACAGTCCTTCGGTTTTTTATCATCGCGGAGTCTGAGGAAGACTGGAATTCGTAATGTTTCCCTGTTGGTAAATTGCTGAAATTTGACTTCGCATACCAATGATGGCCTGACCCAACAAACTGTTTTTGATCTTCCTGGATTTGCGACAGGTGGTGTTTTGCGTTTGATATGGGGGAGCTTATTATCTAGTTTTTGTATAATTTCTTCATTAAGGCCCGTTCCGACTTTTCCTATATATCGGAGTTCATCTTTTTTATAAAGTCCTAATGCAAGAGATGAAATATCTCGCTTTTTAACGGTATAACCCACAATAACTGCTTCAATGCTTTCATGGAATTTAATTTTGAGCCAGGTAGTGCTGCGTGCGCCCGGTTGATAGATGCCATCCTTTTCTTTGGCCATGACCCCTTCAAGATTGCGTTTTTTCATCTCTTTCCAGAGCTTTTTTCCATCGGTAAATTCTGGAATGATCTCAATATATTTACTTGGCTTAATAGTTTTTTCAAGAATTTTTCTGCGTTCAAGGAGTGGTAATTTTGTTAAATTTTTTCCATCTTTCATCAAAATATCGAAGACTGCAAAAACAGCAGGGGTTTCTTTACTAAGTTTTGTAATTCGTTCTGGATCACTTGTGTAGCGGTGTTGCATTAAGTTGAAATTCGGGGCTCCTTTCTCATCGTATACAATGATTTCTCCGTCAAGTACGCAACTTTTTGCTTTGATGTTTTTTCTGAAATTAAATTCGGTGAATTTATGGATAATATCATGTCCTCGCCGACTATAAAGTTTAATTGTTTTATTTACTTTGCAGATAGCACGGTACCCGTCAAGCTTGGGTTCAAAGATAAGATTGTTTTCGTTTTCGAGGTCTTTTTTAGTGCCGATTTTTGCAAGCATAGGAGCATATTTCATTTTTTAGCCCTTGCAATAGGTTTTGATTGACCGGGGGCGATGAGACTAGCTTTGAGAGCAGTAAGCAGTGGTTCTTGTTTGGTTCGTTTTGGAGATATCGTTTTTTCTCTTTTAATTTTTTTGCCTTTTTTGCTTTGTCCAATTCTTTTTTTAAGTTTTTGTGCAAAGGTATCTTTAAACTGGCTGATGTCAAATTTTTTCTTGGTAAGTTTATTAATAAGTGTTTTTGCCAGTTTCAATTCTGCTTGATTGACTGTTATTTTTTTAACAGTGCTTATTTTTTCAGCAGGTTTGATTTCATAGGCATAATTAAGCGTGTTTAAGAGTAAGATGTTTTCATATGGTTGGATGAGACATGTGTATTCTTTATCGCGTATGACAAAACGTCCAATTGCTGCTTTTTTTTCGCCTTCGAGTGCTTTTTGAAGAAGGTAAAATGATTTTTCACTTTTTTTGGTTGGAGCAATATAATAGTGATTTTTAAAGTAGATTGGATTTACTTGATCAATCTTAACAAATTCTACAATATCAATTGTATCTGTTTTTTCCGGTTTTAATTTTTTTAGTTCATCTTGATCTATGAGGAACAGTTTGCCCGAAGGAAGCTGGAGCTCTTTTATGGTATCGTTCCATTCAATTTCCTTTTTGCATTTTGGGCACCATCGTTCATAGTGAAGTTGGCTGTGACATTTTTTACATAATACGTTAAATCCAAGAACATGTTCTTTAATAGCGGCGTAGAGCTTAACCGGGATATTGACGAGATCAAATGAAATGTCTCCTTGCCAGAGCGCTTGCATAGTTTTCTCCTTATTTTTGTTTATTATTAAGAAGGTTACACAAATACGATTTAAGAGGAAATAGATGGAAAAACTAGTACGAGATAAGGTTCCTAATATTTTACAAAAAAGTGACAAGAAATTTAAGATACGTGTTGTTAAAGGAGGCGAGTATATTCAAAAGCTAAAAGAGAAGCTTAAGCAGGAGGTGGAAGATTTTATTGCTGATGAGGCAATTGAAGAACTGGCAGATATTATGGAAATCGTTTTGCTTTTAAGTAAAAGCAAGGGGGTTGATATAAAAAATTTAGAAGAATTTCGCAAACTTAAAGCGGCTGAACGAGGATCATATAAAGAAGGCTTTGTTTTGGTTGATGAAGGAATGTAGTAAGGGGATATAAAGAAATTTTAAAGTCAGTCATTTTTTATATTAAGTGTAGTACTGAAAACTTTCAGTTTAATCGACTCGTCGCTCATCCTCAGTGATTTTACGAAGCAAAATTGTATCGAAGGATCGTGCTGGACCCGCCCAACTTTCAGTTGGATCGTGCAGCAAGATGATTATGACGTTCGTCATAATCATTGAGAACTATTTCTGTGCATATATATTAAAATTTATTTTTTGTGTAATATGGCATAGGAAACAAAAGATCCCTTTTTGGAATAAGTCTTTGGGTTTTGAAAAGAAATAAACATTCGCCTGAGGCTTGGTTTTTTCGTAAATTCCAGGGTATTTATAATTTTCACATGAACCTTCTTCGCTCTGCGAGTTTCGCAGATTACGGCTGAAAATTAAGGCAACCAGCAATCGTTAGATGTTAAAATTTTTTGATGTATGAAAAATTAAGTTTCATGCCTATTTTATAAAATAGGTGCAGTTAGGGTCTGTCTGTGAGTGGTGGTAAGAGCAAAACATTGATGTGCTTTTTTCTTTGCATATACTTAAAGGCAGTAATTTAAAAGAAAGTACACATGAATCTTGTTGATTTGAGTCATACGTTTACCTCGTCAATGCCAATTTTTCCGGGCGATGATAAAGCAAGTCTTATTGAAGTCGCAACTATTAAGAGGGACGGTTATGCAAACCATAATCTTAAAAGTGGTATGCATGTGGGAACGCATGTGGATGCGCCTCGTCATTTTATTCCCGATGGTAAATGTATTAGTGAGATATCGATTGATCGTTTTTATGGAAATGGAATATTGGTTGATGTTCGGGGGAAGTCCGTTATCGATATAGATTGTCTTAAAAATATTAAGATTGAAAAAGATGATCACGTTCTTTTTTTTACAGGGCATGATCAATTTTATGGTACCCATGATTATTTTCTTGATCATCCTGTTTTAACGGAAAAGCTAGCACAATTCTTGATTGATAAAAAAATAAAAATGATTGGCGTAGATATGCCCAGTCCTGATAAATATCCTTTTGCTGTTCATAAGCTGTTATTAAAGCAAGATGTTTTGATTCTTGAAAATCTGACAAATTTAAAAGCTTTGGTTAATAAACAGTTTGAGCTTTTTGCGTTTCCTATCAAATTTGAAACTGATGCTGCTTTTGTGAGAACTATTGCAAAAATAAAAGGAAGCATGCTTTTATGAGAATGTAAAAAAGGAATCTCTTTTTGGGCGGCAAATATCTTGTTATCTTTATGTTTTTTTATTCCTTCTCAATGACCCATCAACATTCTCAAAGTGAATTGGGACGGCCGGTACATTCTAAAAGTGCATATGTGCTTTCATCGTTTCCTCCTGAAGAAGAAGGGAGTGATATTGAAAGTCAACGCCAACATTTAAATCCTGTTGGCATTGCTTCCTTGCGTGACCCTGAAAATGAGCAGTTAGCTGAAGAATGCTCACGTGTCATTGCGGAATTAGAGGTTTTACAATCACGATTGAGACCTGTGTCGCCAGATTTAGCGCCACATTCTTTTTGTGGGAGAGTAAAGTATCGTTGTATAAAAACGGGGCGTTGGATCTCTTCTCATAAAGGCAAAATAACGTTAATTATTATTGGTGGTGCCATTTGCGTGTATTTTGGATATTTTGTAGGTGTTCGTGGTGTTCAGGAGATGCGAGTAACCTGTGATGATGCACGGAGTAAGGCGGAGGCCCTTATGGGCCTCGTTAAAAATGTAGAACCATTAGCTGAACATACGCTTGCTCGCTGCTCAGAGGCTTCTTGTAAATGTGAAGA
>CAYUHH010000066.1:0-5134 GCA_964444435.1 uncultured Pseudomonadota bacterium
TTCAATGCATCCTACAATTAACGGCGTCCATAATAAATTGTTAGACTTTTTTGGGGAGTTAAAAGGGATGCTATATTTTATAGAAAAGGAATATAGTATTAAAAGAATTCCAAGAGCAGAAAAAGAAGGTGAGAGAACTCCGGATTTTGAGGCTATTAAGGGTGATGCGTTTGTGAATGTGGAATGTAAATTCATTCATGCATCGGGCCCTGAAATAACTTATGTTAAAAGGTATATGAGTTTTGTAAGTTATTGTTATGGCTTGAGCAACATCCCTCCTTTGTACAGTTTTTCTTATAGTTCCAGTCCAAAGGATTTAAGTTTAGACAATATAACCGATCTTAAAAGTTTTATTAATGCACTTATTGATGGGGATCCTGTTGATCAAGTACAACTTAATCGCAAGAATGAGTTCAAAATTAAGTTTGATCATTCAAGGAAAATTGATCCCTGCCTTGTAACAATTGAGAATCAAGTATCTTACTTTGCAGAAAAGCTTAAGGAATTTCTTGAAGAATATGTTTTAAAAAGAGCTAGTCAAGCAAATGTTGAGCAATTGGTGCCATATTCGAAGGATGGGCAAAAGCGATGCGTGTATATTTTTGTTGAGCTTGATTATCATTTGCCTTGGGAAGAATTTGAAAAAGAAAAAAAACGTGTTCTAGAAAATTTCAATACAAATCATGGTTTAGATGTAGAAATTATCTTAGATACCTTTCCATAAGCAAAATAATAAATCGGAAAGAAGCCTTTTGAGCTGTAGAGATTCTCTAGGCTCTTTCTATTTTTTTAAAAGGCAGCTTTTCGTGTATACTTCTCCATCGAAAAGTTCGAAGTGTGCCCAATGTCTGCCGCCATTTTTTTGCTTAATTTTCAGTTCGAGACGAGAAGTTTATCCTGCCTGTCTGTCGAAGTTTTAACGAAGACGGAAGTAGCATCAAAGATGCGTATCGAAGGGAGTCTCGTCAGCCCCTCTGCTTTTTGTTTTTATGGGGAGCGCCTTCTGGTGGTTCAGCTTATGTTTCCCTTTGCTTCTTAAACTTACGTTAAGGTTAATTTATTTATAAGTGAGTTCTTTGTCTCCTGAGTAGGCAACGGCACTTTGAGCTGCTGGAGCATTTGCAAGTTTATCCCAGTATTCGAGGGTTCCAAATATTTCAACCGCAGGTTAATAATTAATTGCCAGAAAGAATAGCGTTGACCGGACGTTTTTATTTTGTTGGGACAAGTAAGTGAAAAATGGTTTGTATGTTTGATTTTTTATTAGTAAACTTAGTGATATTGAAATCTTTCATTTGTATCATTTTGCTAAAGATAAATTTGAACTCTTATTTTTAAGCGAATGTACAAAGGTCGTTGCATGACTCCTAACCCATGATCAGGACTTAAAACATTTTTAAAATACAAAAATAATAGTAGGAAAAGTTTATGTCAATTAAAAGAGGAAGCATATCCGCCCCTTCAGATATTGGCTTATCTCTAGAAGAATTAGAGCTTGAAGCTAAATCGCTTTTTAATGTTTTAGATTCTAAAAGTACTAAGATTATCCAGTTGGAAACAACTTTGAGAAAACTCAAGGCGCATTTTCCATATCAATTAAAAATAAAGGAAGATTCACTATCTTCTAATATTCCACCAGAAGGTGTTAGCGATTTATATTCCGGATTTGAAGGCTATTTTACTCAAACCTGTTGGTATTTAGCATGGGAATCAGCTGAAGATAATAAGACAAATTATCGCTTGTTTTTGGTTGCAGAAGAAAAAGGTATTGTTCATTTTAATTACAATGATTCAAATATAACAAAAGAATTTAAATCAACACGAGCATCTAAGCAGGCCTTTATTGAAACTGATCTTCCAACAAGGCTTCAATGCTCTAAATACTTGGATTCTTTTATAGCTAAATTCACGGAATATTTAAAAGCCTGTCGTGTTTCTATTGAATCTGGCGACATTGATGCAAGTATTGGTTTATTAACTTCCAAGTAAGATAGAATCTAGTTCTAAACATTATCTTATTATCAATCTTGAATAGAAAGTAAAAACGCTGTGAAAACTAGTAATGTGGGCTTTGCGCCCAAGAGAAAAATTTTGAGCCTTACAGAAACACATCCAGAAATTGCAAGGCAATGGCATTTAACAAAGAATGGTGATTTAACACCATATAATGTAAAGGCTGGCAGTAACAAAAAGGTTTGGTGGAAATGTGGCAAAGGGGATGACCATGAATGGCAAAGTAGAATTACTGATCGAGTGGGTGGCTCTCGTTGTCCATGCTGTCTCAATTATAAATTATCCAAAACAAACAGTTTAAAAGCCTTGCATCCTGATTTGGAAAAAAAGTGGCATCCAATTAAAAATAGTTCATTAACTCCCGAAATGATAGTTGGAACAGGACGTCATAAAAAATATTGGTGGAAATGTGACATAGGTCATGAATGGGAGGCGCCTATAAGTTCGCATATAAGAAAAGACGGCACCTATCGCAGTTGTCCAAAGTGCATGAAAGTTCCATTGTCAGTTACACATCCGGATATTGCCAAGCAATGGCATCCTACAAAAAATGGTGACCTAGCACCAGACGGTGTTAGGGGAGGTAGTGGCAGAAAGATTTGGTGGAAGTGCTCTGAAGGGCCTGATCATGAATGGGAACAGACATTGGTGGAGCGAACAAGAGGGGGTACAGGGTGTCCCTTTTGTGACGGGAAAAAGTTGAGTGTTACCAATTCTTTGGTATCTCGCTACCCTGAATTAGCAAAGCAATGGCATCCTACAAAAAATGGGAAACTAAGGCCTAGCAATGTTTTTGGAGGAGGAAAAACTAAATACTGGTGGAAATGTGACAAGGGGTATGACCATGTATGGCAAGCCTGTATTCAAAAAAGGGCGAGTGGACAGGGTTGTTCTATTTGTAGAGGCTTGAAAGTTGTTTCATCCAATTGTTTATTGACGACTCATCAAGAAATTGCAAAAGAGTGGCATCCTAGCAAAAATGGCATATTAACTCCAAAAAATACTATTGCGGGTAATGGTCAAAAAGTCTGGTGGCAGTGTTTTTGTGATAATACTCATGAATGGCAAGCTACGTGTAAAGATCGAACAGGAAAGCAGAGTGGGTGTCCATTTTGTAGTGGTAATAGGGTGAGTGTTGAAAATTCTTTGGCATTTTTGCATCAAGAAATTGCCAAGCAATGGCATTCAACAAAGAATGGTGACTTAACGCCAGGGGATGTGATTGCTGGTAGTGGTAAAAAGGTTTGGTGGAAATGTGATAAAGGTCATGAATGGCAGGCAAGTGTTTGTAATCGAACGTCATCCGGAAAAACCGGGTGTCCTTTTTGTAATTTAGGTTGGACTGTTGAAAAGATTCGTTTATTTGTTTGCTCGATTCTTCCTCATCTTGATAGTTTGACTTCTGCTGAATTATATGTGTTTTTTCAGCAACAGGGGATTTTAAATTCGCAGGGTAAAGGAGGAGCCTTTATTAAAGCGTTAAAAACGGGGAGATTTCCTAAAGAAGAACTTGAAAAATTTGTTAATGGTGAAGCGAGCTTAGTAGATGAAGTTATAGCGCAAGATATAGCTGTTGATGAAGAGTTTTTCCAAGATGACATTTCAAATTGCGTCATAGATCCAGGTGAAATTGATGTTGAGGCAGATTTGCCAGTCATTGAAACCAAGAATGTTCTAGCTCTTTTAGAGAGTACGATTACATCAAATATGGATAAAGAAGCTATCGATTTTTTTATTAACTCTGCTGTGGCCAAGATTTGGCGCCATGCATTTGTGGATGAAAAAGCAGCTATAGAACAACTTGAAACTTGCAAGGATGGCTTGTATTCACAAGAAGTTAAGCGCAGTCTTTTAGAGCAATATTATGGTTCTGTAAATCTTGATATTCCTCAAGGGTATAATTTTCATAAAAACGGTAAGTTGTGTTTGCCTAATCTAATGCAACGTTATACGGCTTATCTGGTAAAGAATAAAAAAAGAATTGGAAATTGGTCTGGGACGGGAGCAGGTAAGACTCTCGCTGCAATTTTAGCAAGCCGTGTTATTAATGCGACACTTACAATTATATGTTGCCCTAATAGTGTTGTAGAGGGATGGAAAGAAAGTATAACAACAGTTTATCCAGATAGCATTGTTGTAACTAAAGATACAAGAATAAACATTAAGCCGAATCAACATCATTATGTAATATTGAACTATGAATTTTTCCAGCAACCTCGCGCCGAAAGCTCACTAAAAAAACTCTTGGGATATGGGGTTGATTTTATTGTTATTGATGAGATTCATTATTCAAAACAACGAGTTGTTGAAAACTTATCAAAAAGAAAAAAAGTTATTGGTGCTATGCTTTCTGAAGTAGCAAAAAATAATCCAAATTTGCATGTACTGGGTATGTCTGCCACACCGGTTATCAATAACTTATTTGAGGGCAAAACTCTGATTGAGCTTATTACTGGAGTTTATCATGATGAGCTGAATACGTACCCCAATGTTAATAATTGTATTGCGCTCCATCAAAAATTTGTTTCACACGGTATCAGATGGGTGCCACGCTATAGTCAATCATTAAGTGTTAATATCGTTGATGTCGATTGTAGTTCTTTTCTTGATGAAATTCGAAGGCTCAAAGGAATTCGTTTTGGTGGTTCGATAGTTGATCTCGAAGCCATTCTGGCCAAAGCAAAAATTCCTGTGATACTTGATCAACTAAAGCCAAAAACAATTGTTTATACGTATTACGTTAAAAATATTATTATTCCGTTGCAAGAAGCAATTGAAAAAGCTGGATGGAAAACTGCAATTTATTCAGGTGACGATAAAACTGGGTTAGATAAATTTTTAAATAGCGATGCGGATATTTTGATAGCTACAAGTTGCATCGGTACAGGAGTTGATGGACTACAAGAGGTTTGCAATCGCATTATAATCAATACCCTTCCGTGGACTCATGCTGAATTTGAGCAACTTAAAGGACGTGTATATAGACAGGGTCAAAAAAGTGATCATGTTGATATTATCGTTCCTCTAACCTATGCGATAATTAATGATAAGCGTTGGTCTTGGTGCGGAGATTCGCGCTGGAAGCGTATTCAATTTAAGAAATCAATAGCAGATGCGGCAG
>CAYUHH010000067.1:0-5081 GCA_964444435.1 uncultured Pseudomonadota bacterium
TAATGTATACCCGCATATGTCACATTTCAACAAGTTCGCATAGGCGATAAGTCTGACAGATGTAACAGTTGAATGTCATAATTGTCAAGAAGGAGGAGTTCTATGTTTAAGCGAAAAGTAACAGAAATTTTAAAAAAATAGGATTTTTAATAAGACAAAGTAAATTATTTGTTTTATTGAAAAAGGGGCAAAGAATAAAATCGATGTGGATGCTCAAGATGATTTGGGTTGCACCGCTTTAATGTGTGAGCTGCTTGAGCATGGTGCGAGACCTAAGATAGATGATCAAAATTATAGGGGTGCTCCTCCATTAATTTATGCTTCTGGAGCAGGCCATCAAAATGTGGTTGATTTATTGATTAAAGAAAACGCAAAGGTTAATGTCCAGGCAAACGATGGACATACCGCATTAATGGTTGCGGCATTAAAAGGGCGCTTGGATGTTGTGGTAGATTTATTGAATGTAGGTGCAGATGCAACCCTTGTAAATGAAAATGGACAGTCTGCCTTTGATTTTGCACAATATTATGCAAAAGAATAAGGAAATGATGATATTGCGACTTTGATTAAGGATTATGAAGTTCGAGGGGCGGAGGCTCTTGCACGATATTTTGAGCCGGTTCCAGTATAAAATTTTTAAGTTGTAATTGATGGTGAAGGTGTACATTGAGTGCGCCTTCTTTTTTTAGACAATATTTTAAAAATGATGAGAGATGATTGATTATGAATTTTATGGGAATTTGAATGATTGCTATTATTCGTTGATTGTTTTTTATTTCGATGCCATGTTTATTTCATAAATAAAAAACAGGGAGTTTTGCATGTTTAAAGAGCTTTTAATATCATTAATTACGAATATTCCATTTATTATGACGATAACAGCAGTTTTGCTTGGGGGAATTATTGGACTTGCAGAACGCAAAAAAGAGATGATGGTAACCTCAATGATCAAATTTATGATGTTGTTATCTGTAGGTGTTACTGGGTTATGGGCATTCGTTTGGCATTCAGTTTTTGCGTCTACTGTTGCATCATACATAGGATGGGCCCCGAGTCCATTTCAGTTTGAGGTTGCAGCAGTTTATTTAGGGTTTGGCTTTGCGGGATTAATTGGATTTAAACAAACGTTTAATTATTGGTTTGCTGTATCAGTAATATGGACAACGTTTTCATGGGGCGCGGCTCTTGGCCATCTTTATCAAATGGTTGCTCATATGAACTTTGCAGCAGGCAATATTGGAATGATTCTTTGCATGGATGTGTTGTGTCCGTTATTGCTTAATACTCTTCTTGTTTATTATTGGCGTTGTTATAAAAGAGTAAATGCCTAACCGTGTCTTAGTTTTCATGATACAATAGAATTGATGCGCCTGTAGCTCAGGTGGATAGAGCGACAGATTCCTAATCTGTAGGCCGCAGGTTCGAGTCCTGCCAGGCGCACCACCAGCATCCTGCTGGACCGGGGAGAGATCATCTTGGCAAGAATTAGAAGTTATCTTAAGTATTGCGGGATACATTTCGAAGAGAGTTTTGCTGGGCGTATCATCAGCATCCTGCTAGATCGGGTAGCGATCATCTTGGCAAGAATGAGACGTCAACCTGAGTGGCATGAAATGCATTTTAAAGGGAAGCCTGCCAGGCGCACCCTAAACGTTGCGTTTGATTGAGGGGAGAGCTGTTGCGCAAGTTTATTCACCCTAAGCTCTATCGAAATTTTAGCGAAAAAGGGGTACATCGTCACTGCTGAATTGGGAGAAACATTTTTTAGAAATTTATTTAATGGAAAGTTTTAGATAATTAGGCTATTATAAAAGTAGGGATACCGTCAATCTTGTCAGTTTAGATAGATTCTTCTTTTTCTGATTAGATAGAACGTTCATGTTTGGAAGTGGGATAAAATATTCAATTTTTCATTTTCTGCATGATAGTGTAGAAATAAGTAAAAACGAAAGAAACGTATTTATGAAAAATTTTGTAGATTTTCCATTGATTCCAGAAGTACAAGCATCTTTAGAGACGCTTGGCTTTACAACACCAACTCAAATTCAAGAAAAAGTGATTCCATTATTGTTAGAGGCTAAGCATGATATTCATGCACAAGCTCAGACAGGAACTGGAAAAACGCTTGCTTTTGGCATTCCTCTTCTTCACATTGTTAAGGCAGAAGAGAAAAAAGTTCAGGCTCTTGTTGTTGCGCCAACGCGTGAATTAGTTCTTCAAACTTATGAAGCTTTGCGTGATGTTGCACGTGGTACCGGTATACATATTGAGCCCGTTTATGGTGGAATGCCGATTAATCAGCAGATTACTGCTATTAAACGTGGGGCTCAAATAATTATTGGGACGCCAGGTCGTTTAAATGATCATTTGCGCAGAAAGACATTGTCTCTTAAAGATCTAAAAGTTCTAGTTCTTGATGAAGCTGATATTATGCTTGATATGGGTTTCAAGGAAGAAATTGACGGGATTTTAAAGGCGGCTCCAAAAGAACGTTTGATTTGGTTATTTTCTGCAACAGTAGGTATGGGAATTAAGCGATTAATTAATTCTCATATGAATAATGTAGTGGTCATAAAATCAACGCAAAAAAATGAGGCGAACGCTCAGGTTACGCAGTATTTTTGCGTAACTCCAAATAAAAATCGTTTAATTGTGCTTGCCCGCTTCATTGAATCTGCGCCAGCATTTTATGGCATTGTTTTTTGTCAGACAAAAATATTGACCAACGAGGTAATGGAGCAGTTAGTAAGTCGTGGGTTCAAAGCAAATTGTTTGCATGGTGATATGTCGCAGTCATTGCGAAATCAGATTATTAAAGGTTTCAAACATAAAGATTTTATGATTCTTGTTGCAACCGATGTTGCGGCTCGAGGAATTGACGTTTCAGATTTAACTCATGTTGTTAATTATTCGTTGCCTGAAGAACATGAGAATTACATTCATCGTATTGGTAGAACAGCTCGTGCTGGAAAAGAAGGTGTTGCAATTACCTTAGTTGCTCCTTCACAACGTGGGCGTGTGAAACGGCTTGAAATGGCTGTAAAAACTAAATTGCAAGAAATTCCGGTTCCATCAATAGAAACCGTTATCAATGCAAAAATGAGCGCAGTATCTGATTTTATTGAGCAATCTAAAAAAGAGCCTGAGAAAAAGATGTCTGCTGTTCATAATGCATTAAATGTGGTGCTTGAAGCATTTTCTCCTGAAGAGATGAAAAAAGCGTTGTTAAATGCTCTTGAAGATAAATTCTTTAAGGATATTGTTAATGAGAAGTTAGTTTCAAAAGTAAGTCACGAGGGAAGCTATAATCCTCAAGAAATTTGTATTAATATTGGCCGTGATGATGGGCTTGATGAAGAAACAGTTCGTGATTATTTGTATGTTACCTGTCAGTTAGCGCCTCAAGATGTTTCAAAAGTACGTGTTATTAACACAAAAACATTTATCTGTGTTTCGACAAACAAGACTCAAGAATGCTTAAATATCTTGAGATCAAAAAAACTTGGCAATCAAACTTATAAGGCCTTTTTAGTCGAAGATACTTTTGATCGTGAACCTCGTGGTCCAAGACGAAGTTCAGATCGATGTGATCGTCCGAGAGATTTTGGAAGATCGGGAAAACGTGACATGCGAAGAAGAAGGTAATTACTTCTATTATAAAGTATGTATATTTTTGGGAAGGCGCAGAATTCTGCGCCTTTTTCGTTTTAAAAAAATGGTTGATTGTTGGTGTTTACTGTGAGTTGTTGATGGAGTGCGCACGCTGTTATGATGTTTTAATTTTCAAATATTGACGTGAGTTTGAGGATCGTAATTGTTTTTTTGCCTATTGATTTTTTTTCTTTATTGATGCGGATGACGGAGCGTTTGGAAAAGTGGTATTTTTTTATGTCATCAAGTGTCTTTATCTCTTTAAAAAGTTTTCTTATCTCTATTTCATGAACAAAACCATATCCATGTGACTGTGTGCGTGATTCAACCACTAAGTTACGATCTTTATCGGTAATGACTATGACGTGTCCTGGTATATAAACAATGTCCCCATTTTCAATTTCTTCATTTTCCTGGAGTGGGCGAAGATGGTGATACATTGCCGAACTGTTTTTTGTAAAAAAGGGAAGTTCTGCTATTTGTGCACAGCGATAAATAAGGCTTGCGCAGTCGACACCGGTATGCGGTCCTTTTTTATGTTCATTTATTTTGAATATTTGCATGTGACTGCCGTTTTTTGTAATAAATTTTTCTTTGTATGGTTTTTTATATCGGTTTGCTAAACTGTTTCCACCAAAAACGTATGGAATTTTACCGTTTCGTAGATGGGCATATTTTTTAAGTATTTGTACAAATAAATTCCTTTTTTCTTGTTGAGAGAGGCTGTGGGGCGTGAGATAGCCTTTTGGAATTTTAAGAGTAGTTGGAGCGGTGTTTTTTGAAACGATTAAAACTGTTTTAGTTTTTTTATCTTGACGATCAGGAATATTTTCAAAGCGTGTTCCTGCGGAGTAGCAGAGGCTGGCTTGATGGTCAAAAAAAGGTTTTTTAAGCGTTACATATTTATGAGTAAATTCACTCATTTTATTTTTAAAATCAAGAGCTTCCGGAATGCATTTTTTGTCTTCAATTTTTGATAAAGGTAAAATGTTTTTTTTGTGCGTCCAATAATTCGTGCGAGGTTTTTTATCACTCGTAGTACAATAGAATTGGTTTAATGTTGAAATACAGAGCTCATCTTTGTATTGATCAATAATATCAACAACTTCATTGAATAAAAGTTGTCCAATTCTTTTAACTATTTGTGCATCACCATTTATTGGAAGCTTTTTATATTTTTGCGTTGAAGAGTTAGTGCCTTTTGAAAGAGGTGCTCCAACTAAATCAGCGACGGGGACGATGCAAATGCCATGTTCTGCATATAAATTTAAGAATAAAATTGAGATTAAAAAGATGCGATTCATGAACGTTTCCTTTTTGTTTGCTTATTTTAGTATGCAAGATTGCAAACTTTCTTGTCGATAAAAATTTTGTATACTTACAGCTTGTTTGTAATTTTTTGTAAAAATAATTGATTGAAATATTCATTA
>CAYUHH010000068.1:0-5025 GCA_964444435.1 uncultured Pseudomonadota bacterium
TACCTAATATTATGTTTTGCATAAAGCTTATGTATCTCTTCTATAAATGACAGATCTTGTTCTGGAAAATGACTTTGCCTTCTTACAAAACCGTCCACCACAAAATCTATCCCATTCTCAAGGGCATAAAGAACAGCCTGAGCATGCATTGCCATCTTGCAACCTACGCAAACTAAATTTGTTTTATAATCTTCAATGTCCTGCTCTAATGAAACAAGCGACAGTTTTTTAAAGAGATAAGCAACAGGAATAATTGAATGTCTAAACTCGGTTCGAGGAAAGCGTTCTTTAAATTCTCGTATCTTTATTTTTGCATAACCTGTATTAAAATGTGCACCATTACAAAAAGTAACTAAATGCACAACATCATAACCCTTTGCGCCATACATCCCGGCTAAAGCACTTGAATCAAGACCTCCAGAATAAAGAACAACGACCTCCCGCCGCTTTACACTATCTTCCATTCCAAGCAAAATATTAGCACAAACAACTAAAAAAAATAAACTAAAAAAATGAATCTTTTTTACCATAATTAAGCCTCTTTCTTAAAAAAACTATACAAAAATTAAAACTTTCACGTGAAAACCACGCATACAATAGAACAAGCTGTAACGTTATTTAAAAATAAAGCAAGCAACATTTTTACGTCAACGCATAAACCCAAAACTTGAAATACATTGGAAAGTTTATTGCAAAATACACCCATTTTGTCCTACAGCAAAGACGGTCTAACCCCATTAGATTTAGCAAAAAAAGAAGGGGATGTTTCATATTTCTTGTCGTTAGCTTATTTTTACAAACTAAATCCAAAGCAACTAAAAAAATATAGTATTAAAATTGCAAAGCTTCATCAAAACTTATAAGCATTCCAGTCTTCTAAATGCATCAGTAGGACCCTTGCGATCAAACAAATAATCGTCCATTTTCGAGCAAAGAGCTCCATTTCGATGCTCTTCTTTTATTTGTTCCAAGGTAAACCAATGCCAATCATCATTTTCAATATGCGTAAATGCATCTTTACGTAATCGACATAAATGTTCTAAATTTTTACGATCCACACGACCCTTTGCATTGCGCAAATCTTCTTCACAATGCTTCCATTCATCATGCATTCGCTGCCTACTTACAGTCATTAAGCTTGGATTCAAATAAGCTCCTTTTGCATCATACGTAAAAATATCATGGCGTCTAACTTGATCAAAATCTTCCAACCGCCGCCTATCAATCTTCAAAATGCCCGCTGTTTCTTCAAGGGCTTCGCGCATTGCGGCGGCTCGTCCATCAGCATCAGTATCAGGGTCAAATCGGCCTGACAAATTTTCCCAACAACGCCCCGCTCTTCGAGCTAAAAGAAACGTTCTCTCACCCCGCGGACCTCGCCCATAAACAAAAACACCGGCGCTTGCAAATAAACCTGTTACAAATCCACATAAAAATAAAATTTTTAAGAATAAATGACTTTTCATAAAAAACTCCTCCATTTGTTACAATTATCGCTCATCTTCTCATAAAACATCAAGAGTTAAACCCCTCCTCAAAAAAGTATCTCTATTGCAAATATCGCGCATTTGACCTACAGTAAAATATATAGGGACACTTTCCCAAGGGACATTATCATGAATATATCCGTTTTAAAAGCTAACTGGAAGGCTGGCCTCAGCGTAGCTCTCGTCTCAATTCCACTTTCAATATCATTGGCCGTCGCCTCAAATGCATCACCAACGGCGGGAATCATCACCGCAGTTTGGGCCGGCCTTGTTGCAGCCTTTTTTGGTGGCAGTAGTTTTAATATCGTAGGACCTACCGGCGCATTATCAGGAACCATTGCAGCTTATGGCCTTTTATATGGAGTAAATGAAATCGCCTTGCTCACTATTGTCGCCGGAATTTTTATTATAGCGGCGTACTTCTTAAAACTCGAACAATACCTCATCTTTGTACCATCGAGCGTTATTCATGGATTCACCTTAGGGATCGCTTTCGTTATTGGATTAAGTCAATTAAGCTGTGCCCTTGGACTTAAATCTATCCCCCACCATCAAGAACTTATCCCAAACGTAATTGAAGTCTTTAAAAACTTTTCAAAAATAGCACCTCTTTCACTAACTCTTTTTAGTATAACGCTCCTCTTTCTTTTACTTTTCCGCGCTTATAAAATACGTATTCCAGGAGCTCTTATTCTTACCCCCTTTGGCATCATTATTGGCTATCTCAGTAAAACGGTACTTCCATTTCTTTCATTAGAAATACTAAGCGATAGGTACAGCGACATATCTTTTAAACTATTTTTAAAACCAGATTTATCTTGGCATCCCCATGTAATTCAAACGGCAGTTATCGTGGCATTAATTGCCATATTGGAAACGATGCTTTCAGCACGCATAGCAGACAGTATGTCTCATACCAAACATAATCAACGCAAAGAAATGTTGGGTCTTGGATTAGCTAATTTGGCCAGCGGCATTATGGGCGGCATTCCGGCAACCGCCGCACTCGCACGAACATCGCTCAATATAAAAGCACACGCAACAAGCAAAGCATCCGCCATCCTTAATGCAATCTTTGTTGCACTTATTTCATTTTTTCTTTTACGTTTTTTTTCATATATTCCTCTCGCTATTATTGCGGCAATTTTAGTAAATGTAGCGATACAAATGGTTGAAGCTAAACATTTCATAAAATTCTTTAAATATGAGCGCGTTAATTTTTGGATTTCATTAGGTGTCGCCGTTATAACAGTTTATAAAGACCCCATTATCGGAATACTTATTGGCTCAACCCTATCACTCCTCTTTTTAATTGATAAAATCGCAAAAGGACAGGCTGAAATCAAAATTGACAAGTATTATAAAAAAACTCTTTCTATAAATTTTCCTCACAAATTAGATGAAAATAATGAAGTTGCGGTTTATTCATTAAAGGGAAAGCTTTGTTATATTAATAGCCGTGCACACATTAAAAGATTTGAAACAGACTTGTCAAAATATTCATTTATAATTCTTGATCTTCAAGGAATTTATTTTATTGATCTCGATGGTGCTGCAACTTTGGATGAAATCATAGAACTCTCACGTGCTAAAGGCCAAAAAATTGCAATAGCACAGTGCAATCCCTATATCGCCAGCTTGCTCGAGCTCACTTCAACCGGCTATCAAAAGCTAAAAAAAGATGGGCTCATCTTTAATGACATTCGCACCATATTAAATCAAAATCCAGCACCTTCAACTTAGTAGCCGTAAGAACAATCGCTATTTTTTGTAGAATCGCGCCACCACCTTACAAGACCACTTTGCTCTCTATAAAAACTCGTGATAACTTTTATGAGAAATACTTAAAACAAAGGAACATTATGAAAAAGTATATAGTTCTGTCACTGGGCCTCCTTCTTGCTCATTCAGATACATTTTCAACCTGCAAGTGCTGCTGCGCCTGCAAAAAAAATCAGAAATATTCCATAAAAAAAGATGCCAAACAAATCATTAAAAATGCATATGCC
Source organism: uncultured Pseudomonadota bacterium (assembly GCA_964444435.1). Lineage (GTDB taxonomy): Bacteria > Babelota > Babeliae > Babelales > UBA12409 > UBA12409. The sequence goes on from CAYUHH010000068.1 coordinate 3,497, forward strand.
CAAGCTGCAAAAGAATGCACCTCTTGCAAAGTTGGCTGTTGTTGTAAAACAAATAACTATGACGTTTCTAAATATCTTGGCTATAGCGACAAAGAACTTAAAATGCTATCCGATGCAAATCTCGGCTTAGGCTGTGGAAACCCGGTTAAATTAAGCGATATTAAAGAAGGTGAAACGATACTTGATCTCGGTTCAGGAGCAGGCCTCGACTGTCTACTCGCAGCAAAAAAAACAGGTCTTTCTGGACAAGTTATCGGCATAGATTTCACTGAAGAAATGATCAAAAAAGCACAAGAAAACGCACAAAAATATAATATTACCAATGTGAACTTCATTCTCGGAGACATTGAAAAGCTCCCCCTTAAAGACAAAAGTATCGATGTCATTCTCAGCAATTGCGTTGTCAATCTTGCTCCCAATAAAGATGCTGTCTTCAATGAGGCCAATCGCGTACTTAAAGCTGGCGGCAGAATGTTCTTGTCAGACATCGTTTTGCTAGAAAATATCACTGATGAACAAAGGCAAGATGCCGCACTCATTGCCGGTTGTGTTGCTGGAGCTCTTTTAAAAGATGATTATATTAAAAAAATTGAAAACTATGGTTTTGAAATAAAAGTTCTCGGCGAAGACACTAAAATAAGAAAACAATTTTACAATAATTTGCCAATTGTAAGCCTTAAGCTCGTGGCATACAAAAAGTAACAACCTCAATCGATTGTAATAAAAAACGCATCAATTCAAAACCGATGCGTTTTTTATTTTTAATGCCAGCCTATCTTTTCTACTATTTTCTATAAACTTTCCTCACGAATTAGATAAAAATAATGAAGTTGCGGTTTATTCATTAAAGAAAAAGCTTTGTTATATTAAGAACCTCGCTGCAAGCAACGAGGTATAACGGACTTAGCTCACCCCGAGCGCGCTCATCCTGCCTGCGCGGCGAAACCTTGGCGAAGACGTAAGCCTACCGAAGGATATGAGCGAATATAATGATTGCGAAGCAAGCTTCGAGGAATTATTCCTGTAAACGATTCAAAAAAACAAAAACTTTTTCTTGCTCAATGTCCATCACATATTGCACATATCCTTAAACTCACACCTCCAGGACATCGTCGACTTAAACAAAACAGTCTGGTTTATAACAATATGCAATCTTTATTACAACACATAAATTTATAATTTCTTGAAATCTTTCGTTTTTTCATGCATAACTTTGTACCCACAATCATAAAATCATTGCTTTCAGCGCAAAGTTAAAGATATACTATAGAAAAATAGGAGTTATAATGAAAAAACCAATCTATATCTTATGTTTACTAAGTAGTCTTTATACACAAAAATTCACGGCTGGTGAATTCAGTCTCCCCCCCCTCACCGAAGAAGAATAAGCTGCCGGCGTAACTAGCAGCAAATTTTATGCACCTAAACTTGATTATGACACTCTTCATAAACAAGGAAATACTATCCATCAAGACTTTCTTAAGGACTTCTTCTTAGACTCACTATTCCAGAATTACATCGAACGATTC
>CAYUHH010000069.1:0-4954 GCA_964444435.1 uncultured Pseudomonadota bacterium
TCTGACCTTAAATCAAGCAATAAAGAACTTTGTTTTATTTCCTGATTCGACTAAACTCTTGCTTTTCGAACCTTTTTTAGATTATTTTTAAAGAAATGGAGGATTTCTTATGAAGAAATATATTTTAATAGTTATGTCTCTTTTTAGTTTACAAGCACAAAATTGGAAGCGCATTCCCGGCAGCTCAGATGACTTATGGGCATTGCGTGATACAGACGCTCGTGGAGCTATGGCTGCATTAGACTTAAAAGTAAACGACTTAATGGGTGACTCCTTTGAGGAATTGCTTCAAGAAAAAAGTGCCGCAGGGGAGCCATTAAGGATTGTGCAAGTGGTGCCTGATTTACCTGATGGGCGAGAAGGTGCCTCTTATTATTTTGGCGATACGTGGCGTGAGTATCTTGAAAAGCTAGAGACGCCATTAGTTTATGGCTATGGATTAGGATCAAATCCTGATCTTATCGATCAATTGCGCGATGATTATAATCTCTCCCAAGATTTTATAGATGAGTTAGTTGCAATGGATCCTCAAGAACAGATTGTTGCTTTGGAAAGGACGCGGGTTCCTCGGGATATGGTTAATTTACTGAGGAATGCCTTTCTGCGTGAATATACATTAGAGTTAAAAGATCCAAATACGAGCCTGCCGGTACGTTCTCATCGTGAATTTTTCATTGCTCATCCAGAAGGGCATTTATGGCAAACTGAAGAACTTGCACGCTTTGAAAGAGAGTTTTTGAGCGCGGTTAAATCAAGTGACATGGGCTTGGCGCAAACTATTCTTGAGAAGATGCGCGCGGCGAATGCAGATAGATTATTTGTGCAAGAATTGGAGTCGGAACTTCCTGTAGAAGGATCGATGATAAATGTTACGTATCCACGAGGGTTTAATTTAGAAAATGTGGATTTCTTAACGCAAGATACTTTTGGAGCTCTTATCCGTGAAATTGCAGATGATCCGCTTTGTTTTATTCGGGTAAAGCCTTTGGACTCGGGTGATCAATATTATCTTTGTACAAGTTGGGATGAATATGTTCGTAGAAATGGTTCTTATGCTCGGGATATTAATACAACCAAGTCGGTAAGTTCTCATCGTGAATTTTTCATTGCTCATCCTCAAGGGCATTTATGGCAAACTGAAGAGCTTGCTCGTCTTGAAAGAGATTTTTTGAGCGCGGTTAAATCAAGTGACATGGGCTTGGCGCAAACTATTCTTGAGAAGTTGCGCGCGGCGAATGCAGATAGATTATTTGTGCAAGAGTTGGAGGCGAGACTTTCTGTTGAGCGATTGCCGATAGAAGTCCCTCAGGCGTCTGTTGCGGAGAGGGTTTCTGCCGTTATGCCTGTTGCTCGTGAGGAGCGAGGCTCAGAAGGTTTTATTGAAGGAATGCGCAATTATCTGCTTTCTGAGATATCTCAAGAGGATCATGCGGTTGTTAATCAAGTTATAGATAATCTGTCGAGAGGTGTCTTTGATGGAAATATAGCGGGAAGATTGAGAACTGGGAAAGCTATTAATTTATTGACACGTTTTGTACGAGAAATGGGAACGTCTTACTATTATCCTCTTGTGGTTGAGGCTATTGAGGAAATGAGGCTAGATGATGCGCTTCGTTTAATGCCATTTATTCACGGTGTAGCCCAAAGGGATCATTTATGGGAGCTTCATCAACAAGCTCGTTGGCGGCGAGATGATGATCCTCGCGTGCAAGTACTTACGGATGAGGTGGCACGCTTAGACATTGAGGGAATAGAAGTTCCTCAGGTTGTTGAACCTGTAGCCGTGGTACCTGAGGTGCAACCGCAGGCTCAAGAGCAGGTCGCTGAATTAATTGATGTAGGTGATATTATTGCCGCTGAACAGGCTGAACCACAAGCTTCTGCTGGTATAAGAGCCTTTATTCGACAAGGTCGATTTGTTGATGCACGTGCTAGTCTGCAGCGAATAGAAAATCCAATGCTTTTGCACTATTTTATTAACTTAATTGATGATGAAGAGTTTTTGGCATCTTTTAGATAAGGTGGATTTAAATTGACTAAAAAGGGGAAGAAATTCCCCTTTTTTCATGTATGCTCATAGCATGAAGAAGCTATTTCTTATTGATGGATCCTCGTTTTTATATCGTGTTTACTATGGGATGCGTCCACTACATGCGCCAAATGGGGAGGTTGTTCAAGCGTTGTATGGTTATTGAAGTGCGAGTGTTACTTCAGGAAGAAGGACAATTGATGATTTGTTTTCATGATATGTTTTACTTAAAAGTTTTTTGTAAACTTCTGTTTTTCCCGAGTTTGTGACACCATGCAAAAGAGTTGTTTTAAAAGATTGATTTTTTATAAAGGGATCAAGAAAGTCGACAACTTCTTTTTGTTCACCCGTAAGGGTTACATCATCTTGTTTCAGCTGTTTTTTATGTTGAATAAAATCTTCATCTTTTTTTCTGATACAAGAAAGGTTTAAAGCCTTTGAAGTATTAAAAAAGGTTCAATCTGCTGAAACCGTGCGATTTTGGTGATAAATGACAAGTAATGTGTGTCCTGAGGAAAGGGTTGAAGATATTTTGACGTTGCAAACGTTTAGATCTCTTGTTGAAGAAAGTTCTGAGCCTCTTTGTTTTGCGCAGATTCTTTCCGGTAGAGATGCACATGCAAGTGCACATTTTTATATGTTAAGTTCATGGGAAGAACAAAGAAGGGTTAACGGTATGATTGATGCATATACACGTCAACCTGTTCGTGATATTAAGCGTTTTTATCTTGGTGATTCGCAGGGGCACTTGTGGAGAACCGGGCGCGCAGCAGTTCTTGAATGTGAGATCTTAAAAGTTTTGAGAAGTGAAGAGAGAAGTTCTTCTGAAATATATTTAAGCGAATTACGATCATTAGCAAGCAAAGATGAGCTTTTTCAATTGGCAGAAGTTGAATCTTGGGTTGCATCACAGTCTGCGTCTCAATTCTTTTTTAATTATTCTTCACAGCCGGAAGAAGTTTCAGATGTAGAGAGTCCTGCAATGGAGCATCAATGGTCACATCCTGCTTTGGTTCAATTAGAACGAGATTTTTTTTTCAACATTAGATGCTCATGCTGATTCGGCGGAAGAAGTTTTAAAGAAGATAGAAGATCTTTTGCGGTTAGTACACGATGAAGAAGGTTCATTTGTGTCCCGTCTTGGCTTTTTAGAACTCAGAAAAGCTTTGTGTGAAAAATTAGAAAAAACTGAAGAGGTACAAGCATTAAATAAAGAAATTGAACGGCTCAAAAATGTTGAGAGAGAACAACAAGATATTGCCAATAAGGTGATGGATTTTATTTTTCAACAACGATTCGATGATGCAAGAAGACTTTTATTAAATATAAAAGATCAAAAACGTATTGATACACTCAGGGGTGTTATTGAAGAATCTTGCAAAGATTTTGGAAGGTTGGCAGTTATTCGTAGCCGTGAAGATGATGATTTAGAAGAAAAAGATAAACCTCGGCGCAAATCTCGAAAAACCGCTGAGGAATCTGGGGAGCGCTTGAGCGATGCAAGGCGAAATAGATTTTTAAGTGAGGCGCGTCTTCTTTTATCTCGTGGAAGCATTTCTGATGCACGTCACTATCTTGGGCGTTTATCTGGGGATTCAAGGGCTGTTTTGCGTGAACAAATTGAGCACGTAGAAAGTTCTACGCGAGAAGTAGCGCAGGATAGATTGTTGCGAGAAGCGCAGTTGTTGGTTGCCCGGGGTAATATTTCGGGGGCACGAGACTATGCGCAGCGATTGTTCGGTGAGCGAAAAAATACATTACGTACCCAGCTCGAAGAGGTAGGCAGAGTTGATTCGGAGAGGTGCGATGATCGATTGGTAGAGGAAGCTTTTGAGGCATTGGATCGACGAGATTTTTCTTGTGTGCAAGAATGTATTAATCGAATTCATGCTGCCGATAAAAAGCAGTTAGTCCGTGATGCATTAACAGAGATGCGAAGCTAAATTTTTGTTTTTAAGCTTTCCTTTTTTATAAATAGGTTGATGGCATTCATACCCCTCTTTTTTTGTAGTATACTTATAATATGAAAAAATTATTTCTTATCGATGGATCTTCATTTTTATATCGTGCTTATTATGGGATGCGCCCATTACATGCGCCAAATGGGGAGGCCGTTCATGCGGTGTATGGCTTTTGCCGTATGATCAAAAAGGTTGTTAAGCAGTTTAATCCTGAGCATATGGTGCTTGTGTGGGATAGTAAGGGAAAGACGTTGCGTCACGAGCTTTATGCAGATTATAAAGCGACACGGCAGGCTCCCCCGAGTGATCTTTTTGAACAAAAAAAATATATGAGAAAATTTGCAGATTTGATTGGACTTTTTCAGGTTGAACAATCCGGTGTTGAGGCTGATGATTCTATTTATTCGCTTGCAAAAGATTTTTCAGAGCAGGGGTATCAGGTCGTTGCTATTACTTCTGATAAGGATTTGTACCAACTGATTAATTCGTCAACAACTATTTTTGATCCATTTAAAGATGGATTAATAACGGAAGATCTTTTTGAAGAGCAGCGAGGTTTTCCTGTTAGAAAGTTGTCATTTTATCATGCACTATTAGGTGATACGTCAGATAATATTCCCGGTGTTAAGGGGATAGGAAAGAAAGGTGCAGAGGAGCTCGTTAAACAGTTTGGTTCGTTAGAAGATTTGTATAACTGCCTGGATCTTGTTGTAAAGCCGCGCACAAGAAGTGCGCTTGAAGAAAATAAAGAGAACGCATTTTTAAGTCTTGATCTTTTCACTTTGCGTTATACATCTCCAAATGTGATTGGATCAGACGTTGTGTTTGATGAAAAAAACTGGCGCTTGGCCCGGCCGTTGTTTGAATCGTTAAAGTTTAAAACATTGCTTGCCGAAATAGATAAAGATAGTGGTGGAAGTTTTTCTGAAAGCGACTCAGGTGAATTTTTTTCAAAATCAAAGGG
>CAYUHH010000070.1:0-4939 GCA_964444435.1 uncultured Pseudomonadota bacterium
ACTCCTGAGGGTAGCAATGTAAATACGGATTTTGATTTTATGGCGATTGGAGACATCGTAAAAAAGAGAGAAAAGATATAATGAAGAAGATTTTTTTCTTATCGTTGTTATTTTTTGGTTTCTGTCGTATTTATGCAGCAACATGGAGTGGTGGTTCAGTTGCAAATGTAACGGATGAGAATTTGTTGATCGATGGTACGTGTACATTTTCTGATAATCGATATATCAAAGCGGAAAGTTCTGATGTAACGGTAACCGTTGATAGCACAGCAGTTGTTAATGGCGGTAGTTATATTTTGGAATTAATAACCGAATTTGCTGATCGTGAAATTACTTTTGATATTATTGATAGTAGTGATCTTGCATTTGCTGGTGGCACGAGTGGTTTCTTCCAAGTTATTCAACGTGGACCTGGAACGGTGCGATGGGTAATTAATGGCGGTCGTTCAGTAATTTTACGGAATAATGGATCTGAAGAAAATGATGATCATGGCGTTCGTTATTTTATCTCAATGGAAAATGCAACTGATGGAACGGTTATTCAACGTGGTGACAATACCGCACTTCATGCTGCATTTAAAATTTTAAATGATTCGATGATGACCTTTATTGCACCGACACTGCTTGCTGATAGTCCAACAGAACAGGGCGCTCTTGTTTTTGATACAGAAAATACCAATGCTGTTGGTCGTACATATATGGAGATTGGGGCAGAAGCAGGATTTATTGTTTCGGGACATTATGTTGAAAATTTAGAGGATCCATCTTCTGTTGCCATTGATTTGGCTCGACCGGCTGGTTTGAAGCCGATTATTGAATTAAAAGCTGCGACTGATGACAGTGCCTATGCAAATACGTTGATTATCAATAAAAATATTAATTTACCTGAATTGTATGTGAGTCCAACACGTAACGGAGATTATACCGGAGAACAAAGTGGTTTTGTTTTGGGGACTAACAGTTATTTAAATTTAAAAAATAATACGTATCTTGATTTCATTGCAACGACAACAAATATTGATCCATGGCCATCAATAGCGGCTGTTTTGGGTGATCGTATTCCGGAAGAAATTTTAAAGTCTCGTAATGCGTCGGCATTTTTCGTTGATGGTGCGCCAACGGGAACAACCGGTGCGGTTGATGCGCAGATTGAGATGGAGGGAGATAGTGGTGTCTTCTTTCGTTCAGGATGTAACAAAGATGGAGATTATACTGAACAAAGTGGTGGGAGTTTTAACTTCTTAATTGATCCTGATTTGCAATCATTAGGCGCTGGAAATATAGTGTTTGATGTTGAAGGAAAATTAAATATTACTGGTGCTGCTGATGGAACAAATATTATTAATGTTGTTTCACGGCAAGTTGATCCAACGGGTGGCAAGATTGAGGTTGGTGTTGGAGAAACAAAATTTCCAAAAATTACATTTGCAGAGGATGATGAGGGGGATCTTTTGCAGTACGCAAAAGGATGTGTTTTTGTAAATAATCGATGTAATTTTACAAACATGATTATTCGTCATGACGATTTCTTTCATATGGTGAGTGAAACCAATACGCCGCAAATTTCTGATCCAACATATATTGGCGGTGAAACATTTAAATTAGTAACAACGGAGACTATTGCTCGTCCACGTATTACACTTTATAATTCTTCATTAAATTTGCATACGAATGCTGCATTTACAGGTGTTGATTTATATGTGCCAAATTTTTCAACTGAAACGGCAAATCATTCATATTTTAAATTTTATAAGAATGGACGCGTCATTGATAAAGGGACGGGGCGTGCGTTAATTTTGGGAACGACAACGGGTTCATATGCAATGGATTATGCTTCAATTGTTGATGCGGCAAGTTATTTAGATGTCCAGCAGGAAGTTAATCAGACGTTAGGGGCAGACTATATGCATCAACTTGATTTAGCAACTGTTGCAAATGATGCAACGGTTATTTATGGAATTAGTGGTGATATTAACGATCAAAACAGTATTCATACCATTTTTTTAGGTAACGAAAGTAACATTCAAATTGGTTCACAAGAAGCGCCAAGTGAGGTGACATTGACGACGTTGCCAAAATTGTATATCAATGCAAACTTCTTTTCATTTATGTCACAAGGGGGTACTGTTGGTGAAGTTGAACTGGCTGGAACAATTGGGCAAGGTGGAATTTTTGTTGATATTAATGGAACGATTAGTATTGCAACAACGGCACGTGCACACATGGGGATGATGGTGACCACAAGTTCCGTTACCTCTACCATTGATTTACCAAAAAGTAGAATTAATTTTGGTGAAAATACCGGCGTTACCAAATGGGATTTGAACCTTGCAAATGAGCAGACGGTGATCACCGCAAGTCAAAATCTTTCTGACTTTACGATTGATTGGAAAGGAACGAATAAAGATTATACTGGCGATGGTACCAATCAATTTATTCCTTTTGATCCGGTAGGTAGTTTGGGGCAAGGTATTGTTGCAGATAATTTGTATCATATTCCTGAAATCAAAGGGATGGTCGATGAGTTGCAGATAAAACGAACGCGAATTGGAGATCCGATACACCTTGTTGTTGATGGTGGATTAGTCCGTGACGTTCTTTTTTTGAAAGGATACGACTCTTCAGAGGCACCAACCGGTTTGATTGCACTTAAAAATGATGGAAAAGTTGGAATTGGAAATAATAATACGCGTGCAGATGCGATTGATGCGGCTGTTGTGCTTGGTATTAATGGTGTGATGCTCGTTGCTGATGGTAATGGTGTCGTTACTTTAAATTCTGATATTGATATTAATAATTACTGTCATATTATGGCAGGGCCAAATTTTGGACAATCGGGAAAACAGGAACTGTTTTTTAATGCGGAAGACTCTCGTATCTTGCGCGTAAAAAGAGGCGGTGTTCTTGATATAAGTACGTTTACATCTGATAATATGCGTATTGTTTTTGGTGGAGAGGTAAAACTTATTTTTGAACCGGGTTCAAAGTTGCTCATGGGTGGTGGAACGATGTTCTTTACCAATGAAGCGGAATTGCACATTCAAAATGAGATTGAAGGTGCACCATCAACAGGAACGTCAGTTACGAGCACTGATGATTTTAGAGTAGTCTTTGTTGGTGGTGGAAAAATAATTTTTGATGAAGACGCCAAATGCGTGATTGAAAAAGATGCCTATTTAGGATTTGAGTGGCAAGATCTCTATGAAGGAATAACTTCGACAGATTTTGAAATGTATTTGCGTGATAATGCTTCATTTCAAATTGGAACCGAAAGCATGTGGGGCGGAGCGGTTCAAATTGGTAATACGACAGATTTATCAAGTAATCCTGTTCGTTTTTCGCTTGAATTAAATGGACCGGATGCATTATTTGAAATTAATAGTCAGGGATTTTTTGGTATTGGGGTGGGGATTGTTGATAAACATCAGTCGATTCCAAATAAGTGGTTAGTTGGTTCGTTATATAATGTTGCATCATTTACATTGAATATTACACAAGGGACAATAAAACATAATTCAATTTTTACCGGGTCTTCAAAATACGCTTCTTTATTAGCAATTGGCCCCGCGTTAAATTATTCATTAAGTCTTCCTGATTCGATTAATTTTTATGATTTTAGTTCATTAGGTGGTGGCAATATGATTCGACTGGGTGAAGGGGTGACTGCGGTTAATCCAACAGTTTTAGTAACCGCATCTTCATTGGCAGGAATTTATTCTTCAACGGATGTTATTCGAGACAATAATAATACACCCTATATTGCTACGCTTGCAGTAAGTGGAAGTTCATTAAATTTTTTTAACGTGTTTGCGTCAAAAGAAGTCACGTCGATGGCGTCACCCGCTGCATCTTTGGCTCGAATAACATTAGGAAATAATCAAATGGTGTATATTCATAATAAAGTGATTAATCGCAAAAGGTGGATTAGAATCTTGGGACCATATGGAGATCGTGTTATTCCTGATTATTCTTTGCGAATTGGCGCAGTTGGTATTAGTGTAAATAAGACAACCGGTTTAATAAATAATGCAATTCAAATTTTAAGATGAAGAAGGAATAGTAATGAAAAGTAGGTTTTTCTTTCTCTTAAGTTTTTTTATAAACTTATTTGCACGTACGATCAAGACTCCCGACTCGTATTATCCGCGGTTTAAACGTCATAACCTCAAACAAGTTCCCTATAAAGTAACAAAGAAGAAAGATGGGACGGTTATGAATTTTTTTGGAGAACCGCACATTGTTTTGGGTGATAAAGATCAGAAAGAAGACTCTGAAGCGGAAAATTCTAAATTTAGGGTTGATGGGTATGAAGAGTTTGTTGATCAATTAAAATTTCGTATTAAGACCATCGAAGAAAAAAATGAATATCTTCAAAAGGAATTAGTGCATAAAGTAACGTTCTATGAAAGAGATATTGCAACATTGAAAGAAAGCGCTTCTTCATTGCAAAAGGACAAAGAAACTCTTTTGAAGGAGGTGGGAACACTGCATGTACATAAAGATTCATATTGCGGCAAAGAACAGGCGACGCTGATTTCTCAGATTGAAGAACAGTCGATGTTCTTGAACGATAATGATTCAGAAATAGAACAACTCAAGGATGAAGTCAAAGATTTGGTTGATTGTGCTACGCAACGTGAGAAAGATGTCGAAATTCTGAAAAAAGAAACTGAGAAGCTTGAAAAGGGTGAAGATAGAAAGAGTATTAAACTAGAAAAAGAGCGGACTTATTTAGAGAAAAAATTAGAGAAAAATGAAACTCTTTTGACAGTGGTTCAAGGGCGTGTACAGGAACTTCAGGGTGAGAAAAAAGATTTGGCTGTCGAAGTTAAAGAGAGAGATCAAAACCTGTCTGCCTTAAATAAAGATAAGGAAAAGGCTGAAAGAACCTGTAACGATTTTGAGCAAAAAGTTCACCAATATGAAGCCTCATTGAGTG
>CAYUHH010000071.1:0-4871 GCA_964444435.1 uncultured Pseudomonadota bacterium
TTGTTTTTTTCAATAGGTTCTCTTTCTGCTTCAACAGTTTTGACCGGTAATTCTGGTTTAGAGGCAACCACTTTTGATTTTTCGGTGGGGCCTGTGATATTTCCTTATGGCGCCAGTCAATCTGTTGCGACGGTGGTAGCGGGTGCGAATGAAGAAAAAACAGGCAATACCTATTCTGTTTCAGTTTATTCTCCTGCGGTATCACAATTTATTCCTGCGGGAGTTGCAACGGTTACGTTAAACAATCAAGAAAACCAAAGTAATCCATTGATTGCCCAGAAAATTAAATTTTTGTCTTCATATCGCAATATGAATGATGCAATTATGTATTGTGCGTGTATTGATAAGCAAACGATTACAACATCGGTTTCTCAATCTGAACGTTTTTATAAATTTTCTGTAGAGTTACCAGATTCAACTAAACCGACAGAGACTAAGGTTGACGTAGTTCAAAGTGATGTGCCCAATGATGCGAATGAGGAAGTTGCAGATTATATTGCAGGAATGGCATCGTTCAATGTTAGAGGGGGAAAAGATCTTATTTTTGGTGCAGTGACTCCTCATGGCAGTTCTGCATTTGGTGCGGGTAATAGTGGCATAACGGCTGCTCAAGTTGTAAAAGAAAAGCTTGGGTATGTTTTAAAAATGATTAATCTTGCAACGGGTGAGTATGAAAATAAAGCATTTTCATTTACTGGGGCTTTATCAGAGCTGAAAGTTGGAGGTGACGCGACCGTCTTGAATGCGGTTAGTCCGTATATTGATATGCATTGGGACGTGACGCTTCAACGGTTATATATTGCAGTGTCAGCAACGGCGGCAGGTACTGCCACTGATGGAGCGCGATCTATTATTGTTGGCCGTTTTGAGAATGGAAAACTTGTATTTCAAAAAATAGTTCCTGATGATGTTGTACTAGATGGAGACAACGACAATATTATTGCGACCAAGGTAGTCGGTTCGTTATTTGCATACAAAGTTCGTACCATGCAAACAACAACAGGGCTCAATTATTTAATTGTTAATGGTGGCAATGGAACTGTTGGTACTGTTGCTAACTCCGTGTATGCAATTCCATTAACCAATTTGCAGGTTCCAGGTGAAGCAAATCCAACGTGGAATACTGATGACAATCATGGTGTTGCAGCTAATGTTAATAGTGAGCCTTCAACTAATTTTAATGAAGTTTCTAATCGATATAGAATGCGCACATTTAGAGAGGTTGCCGATTCAGTTTCTGATTTGTTTACTACTTCTAGTCCCGGTGCATTGGTAGGCGTAGGGACCGTGCCGTTTCTTTTAGCTGATAATATGACGATAAAGGATATGTTTGTTCGTGATGATGCTGTGTATGTGTCGGTTGCAGCTGTGTATGGATATGATAATCCTCAAATTCAACAACCAGGGCTTTATCATTCAAAAGCTATTTTTGATCATTACGGAAAAATTGCAGCTTGGACTCCCTGGCAGCGCGTGAGTGGTTCTGATGATCGGAGTTATGGTGCAATGCTTGATGCCTCACGCGGAGATTTTTGGTATCTCACGGGAGTTGATGATGATAATGTGAATACGGTGAAAAAAACTTCGTGGGGACGTAACGCGGAAGATGGATTGTTGGGAGGAACAACTACCGATGCATCTGTTGGATTGGTAAGTCTCATTACACAGCAATTTCAGCCAGTTTATGGTGGTGCGAGTGCGATGCAACAATTTGACGCAAACGCTAACAATCGGGGTATTCCAAATTCTGGTTTAACAGGTATTACAACGATGTTAGTTTCCGGTTTTGAAAAAACGATGTTTATTAAAACTGGCGTTAACAGTGAGGCGACAGGTACTATCAAGCCGTATACCGGTGACTTTGCAACTGATTTAGCATCTAATATACATGGAACGTTTCCTGTTGGCACAGGTAAAACATTTGTTGTTTCAGGTGGTGCATTAGACGGGATCGGTCCTCTTGTTGCAAACACTACTTTTTCAAATAGTACCTCTTCATGGATTGCCGTTGGAGGTGTAAATGGACTGGCGATTTTATCAGGAAGTAGTGGAGAGGGGTTTAATTCTTCTTCGATGCCAACCGGCTTTACATTTAAACGAGTTGGTGATTATAAATTTGTAAGAAAAATAGTGAGTGATGGATATTATTTGTATGTTTTAACAAATAAGGTTCTTGATCGAATTGTTATTGATGCCTCGGCGTTTGCGTCGGGTGGTATTAATAAAACAACGATTGCTCGCGCATCGGAATTGTGTGGATGGAGCCGTGCGAACTTTGCCGATATTGTTATCGGTGATAAGTTAGGTGTTCTTGCGACAAGCAAGGGATTGTATCGCATAGCAAATAATTCTTCGATTAAAAATGAAACTGTTTATTGGACATATGTTCCGTTGAATGAGAGTGCGGGTGCAATTAATTCACTTTCTTTTTCTTCTTCTTCAACAGATTTAAATAAAGGCATTGCCGATGGTGCTCAAATTTATGCATTATCTTCCTACCAAGGTTATGATCAAGCTCGGATTTATCGTTTTTATAGTAAAGAGGGATCTGTTATCTCAGATACGTCTTTTCAGAATATAAGTGACGTTTTTGTTGAAGGAACAGATAGTTATTTTTATGGCTATGGGCAAATGAGAACATCGTATACTGATGATGGGTCTGTTCGTTTTTCAACTCGGCCATCAACCTGTGGAAGAAATATGGGATTGTTTACATTATGTCCTTATATTCACGTTGGCTCGACAGCTTTTTCAAGCAATGCTGAGCGATCTATACCAGGTGATTTTGGGACAACTGGATCATTTGGAAATGTCATACGATTGAGTTCCTCGGGAGCTTGGTTAGTAAATGGAAACTTTGGGTTACGAGTAAATGAATAAAAAAGCTTAAAAAGGGAACAACACGTATGTTCAAGTATATACGTTTTTTGGTGGGCGCATTATTGTTGCTCGGCAGTGATACATTGAGTGCAACTTCTTTGGCCTTAGATTTAATTAAGCCCTATGATACGTTTTTGTGGACCTCTCCACGAGATCAGGGAACATTCCAAATTGATGCTTATGGGGCTCATTCTTTTCATGAGCGTGGTGTTCGGTTTGACCATGCTAAGGTGTGCAATGTTCTTCAAATTTGGCAATGTGATCAAAATGCGTTGGCTATGGTTAAAGGGTTTTCTCCTTCTTCTGAAAAAGGGCAACTTGAAGCAGATCTCAATGATGTAGTAGATAACGGCGTTCGTGGACATCTTGTGCCGTCAGCACATTTAAGTATGGCTGAGTTTGGGGTAGGTGCTAAATACTGGTTTCCTCACCATTTTTCATTTGGTATATTTTTGCCAATTGTGAGCATGCGGCTTCAGAATGTTCAGTGGTGTGATTGTACAAAAGAAGAATCCGAAGGTGATTTTTTAGTAAAAGATTTGTTAACTGATGATTTTTGTCAGACGGTTTTAGATTTAGGTGGTGCAAATGTTTGCTCGAGTTGGAAACGAACAGGCATTGGGGACTTATCAACGGTGTTACGTTGGGAGCGAGATTTTCCTCAATCAAAGCCCATTTTAACAAACGTGATGTTATCTGCTTATTTAGGCCTATCGTTTCCTACAGGAAAAAGAGAGGATGATGATAAACTTTTTGCATTGCCATTTGGATATGATGGGTCTCCTGGAATTTTATTTGGAGGAGGCTTAAATCTTTTTTGGAAACATCATTTTAAAGGTGGTGTTGAACTTAATATGACTCAGTTAATAGGCGACACTCGTTTAAGAAGAATAAAAACATCGTATGATCAAACAGAATTGTTATTGCTTGCAAAAACGCCTGTGCATATTGATTGGGGTTTCTTGCAGCGATATCGTTTGTATCTTGGCGCTCACAATATCATTAGAGGTTTCTCTTTTGACGTTAATTACCAGTTTCAAAAGCAGGGTAATAGTACGTATTCTATGTGTAGTAATGAATGCATTGCAACGATTGCAAATTCTGCAGAAAGTTTGAAAGAGTGGACGCTTCATCAAATTGGTGTTGATGCTTCATATGACTTTGATTATGATTTGGCAGAAACTGTTGGGTTAACGCCCACTGTTATCTTTTTCTATAGAAAGGCATTTAAGGGTAAGCGTTCAGTCTTGATGGATAAGTGGGGTTTCTCTTTTGTGCTTTCTTTCTAAATCCAATTTTTTTTCTTAAAAATGTAAAGCATAAGTGTAACAATGCTTATAACGATACTGATAAAAATTAAATAGCTAAATTTTGAATTTGTCTCCGGCATATAAAAATTCGTTCCGTGCCAACTTGTCATGAAGGAACGCGGAAGAAAGATTGTTGCTATAATGGTGAGAACTTTCATAACAGCGTTCATATTTGTTGAGATAACATTGAGATATGTATTGAATATTGTATTTATTGTTATATCAAGACTATCGATTGAATTAAAGATAGGTTCCATTTTATGTGTTGCAATTTCAAGAGCACCTTTATTATTAATGAAAGCAATGTTTTGTCCTATAATTTATTCAAGAATAGTAAGTTGATTAACGGTGTATCGTTTAACTTTTATAATGAGACTTTGTAGCCACCTTCTTTAAAATGAGTATCAATTCACACAGAGTATTCATCGCCTTTGTTTAAGTAAATGTGAAGTTTTTTAACTAAACTTGTTGCATGACATTGTTTTTTTTGTTTTTTTCAAACACAAAAATTTCCATTCTTATTTCTCCGAACTATATATATTCTTTAAGATAAGAATGGAAAAAAGACAAGATAAATAAAAAAGGCGCGAGGATTACTCCTGCGCCTTCTCTTCTTCTTCTAATTCTTTAGTCGAATCAGGAAATAAAACAAAGTTCTTTATTGCTTGATTTAAGGTCAGA
>CAYUHH010000072.1:0-4861 GCA_964444435.1 uncultured Pseudomonadota bacterium
AAAAATCGCTTCATTATTTTTCTCCGCTCAAAAAATATCAATTTCTCTTATCCTAAAACTTAATTTTATTTAACTCAATAATTTTTGTTATGATAGTGTCGTATGGGATAAAAGGAGTTTTTTGGTATGAATAAGCGGTTGTTGGTAGTTGTGGGGTTGGTTATTTCTTTTATTATTGCGTATTATTACGGTCTTTTTGATTTCATGACGTTTGCAAATTTGAAGTTTTATGCAGAAACCTTGAAGCTGTATGTTCAGCAAAATTATGTTAAAGCGGTTCTGCTTTATTGGCTTATTTATGTTATTTCAATAACTCTTTCATTTCCGTGGGCTTCAATTATGACGTTGGCGGGAGGTTACATGTTTGGAACGCTTTCAGTTTTATATATAATTACCGCAACAACGTTGGGTGCAATTGGCGCTTTTTTAATTGCACGCTATGTGTTGGGTGATTATTTACATAAAAAATATGGAAAATATTTAAAACGATTTAATACTGAAATGGCCAAGGACGGTGGATGGTATTTATTTACGATTCGTTTAATTCCGCTTATACCATTTTTTATGGTTAATTCGTTAGCCGGTCTTACAAAGATTACATTTCGAGATTATGTGTTGAGTACGTTTTTGGGAATGATTTTACCAACAACGATCGTTGCATTTGCGGGAATGGAACTTGCAACAGTGCATTGTGTAAATGATATTTTTTCGTGGAATGTTATTTTAGCATTTAGTTTAATGATAACGTTTTCATTTGTTCCTCTTTTGTACAAGAAACTTTTTATAAAAAATAAACGTGTGTGAGTGTGGTATGTTGTTCAATGAGTCTTAACTTGTCTAATCTGCGTATTCTCGTTATAATTTAATAAAATTGTTAGGACCTTTTGTAAAGAAAGTAGGGGTCTAATGGATCAGCCAGCTGCTAAAGAATTAAATCTTGTACCAAATGTTAAACCGGTACAGTTAGAAGATGAATTAAAACAGTCGTTTCTAGATTATGCAATGTCGGTTATTGTAAGTCGTGCATTGCCTGATATTCGTGATGGATTAAAGCCTGTTCATCGGCGTATTTTATATGCGATGGATAAGCTTGGGTTTGTATACAACAGGCCGTACCATAAATCTGTTAGCGTTGTTGGTGAAGTTCTTGGAAAGTATCATCCACATGGTGACCAAGCCGTATATCAAACGATGGTTGGTATGGTTCAGGAATTTGCTAAACGGTACCCTCTTTTAGATGGTCAAGGAAACTGGGGTTCTGTTGATGGCGATAATGCTGCTGCCATGCGTTACACTGAAGTTCGTATGCAAAAAATTACGCAGGACTTATTAGCAGATTTAGATAAAGAGACCGTTAAGTTTATACCAAACTTTGATGAGACGACCCTTGAACCGGTTGTTCTTCCAAGCAGAATTCCGAATCTTTTAGTTAATGGTTCTGCTGGTATTGCGGTTGGCATGGCAACTTCTATTCCACCGCATAATCTAGGTGAAATTATTGATGCATGTTTAGCGCTATTAAGAGATCAAACAATTTCTGACGAAGATTTATTTACGTTAGTTCCTGCGCCAGATTTTCCAACAGGTGCAATTATTTGTGGCCGCTCTGGGATTGTTCGTGCTTATAAAACAGGGCGCGGAAATTTGGTGATGCGTGCAGTTGTTGATGTTGAAGAAACTAAAAAAGGTTCGGCTCTTGTTGTTAAAGAGTTGCCATATCAGGTAAATAAAGCTGAATTGGCTATTAAGATTGCTAATCTTGTAAAAAATAAAGTCGTTGATGGCATTACCAATATTCGAGATGAGTCGAATAAAAAAGGTATGCGTCTTGTTATTGAATTAAGACGAGGGGAAATTCCTTCGGTTGTTTTAAATCAATTATATAAACATACTCCTTTGCAAACATCGATTTCAATTTTGATGCTTGGGCTTCTTGACAATCAACCGGTGATTCTTTCATTGCGTGAAATTTTGAGACAATTTTTAATCTTTAGAGAAGAGGTTGTTTATCGCCGAACTCTTTTTGATTTAAATAAAGCAAAAGCTCGTGAACATGTGTTAGCTGGTTTTATTATTGCTCTTGGCGATATTGATGACGTTGTTCAACTGATAAAAAACTCTAAGGACACGGCGGAAGCTATTGCGTTACTGAATAAACGTTTCTTGTTAAGTGAAATTCAAGGTAAAGCAATCCTTGAAATGAAGCTTCAAAGATTGACTGGTTTGGAACGTGAAAAAATTCGTCAAGAAATGGAGAACCTCAAGAAAGAAATTTCACGCTTAAAAAATATTTTAGATAACAAAAGTGTTTTGCATCAGGTGATAAAGGATGAGCTTGAAGAAATTAAACGTTTATACGCTGATTCTCGCCGCTCAGTCATTTCTGGTGCAATTGATATTTTGACTGAAGCAGATTTGATTCCAGATGAAGATGTTGTTATTACGTTGACAAAGAAGGGCTACATTAAGCGTGTACTTCTTTCGACGTATGGCGTTCAGCATCGTGGTGGTAAAGGTAAAATGGGCGTTGCCGCTGTTGGTGATACTGATGACTTAGTCAAAGATATTTTTGTTACACGAAATCATGATGACTTGCTTTTCTTTACGAACTTAGGGCGTGTCTATAGCATGCGTGTGTTTGAGGTTCCTGAGGCATCGCGTATTGCTAAGGGTCGAGCTGTTGTTAACTTATTGCCTCTTGCTCAAAATGAACATGTCGTAAAACTTCTTTGTGCACATGATCTCAAAGGTCGATATGTGGTTATGCTTACTAAGGGTGGCATTATTAAACGTACTGATGCCAAGTCGTTTGAAAAGATTCGTTCAACAGGAATTCGGGCTGCTACTTTGCGTGATAATGATGAATTAGTCTTCTGTGATATGAGCTGTGGTAATGATGAAATTATTATTGCGACAGGACATGGACAAGGGATTCACTTTAAAGAAAAAGAAGTTCGTTCAATGGGGCGTCAAGCTGCCGGTGTAATGGGCATTCGTTTACGTAAAGATGATTATGTTGTTGGGATGGAAGTAATTTCAGATCAAGAAAAAGATGTTCTTTTCGCGACTCAAAATGGTTATGGCAAGAAGGTAAAAGTAAAAGACTTTAGGGTTTCTCACCGCGGTGGCGTTGGTGTTCGTACTATTCCTGCAGATACTCGTAATGGGTTAGTTGTTGGTATTGTTTCGGTAGGCATTGATTCAAACATTCTTTTAATTGATACATCGGGCAAGATTATTCGTCTTTCTCCAAAAGAGATTCGTACGATGGGTCGACAAGCGCGCGGTGTTAGATTGATTCGTTTGGACAAGTCACAGAAGCTAATATCGGTGGTAGCGTTTGAAGAACAGCAGGATAAGCCGAATGATACTGATTCTGGTGAAGAGCCTGTTGATAAAAAAGTTCTTGCAGATTCTCCTCAAAAAGGTGAAGAGATGAAAGCTGGTAGTGCAACAGAAGGTCAACTCTCAAATTAAAGTCGTCAGTTTATATGCAGCAACAAAGGTTTATTCTTCATCTTTCGCTTATTTCTCAGGTTGGTCCTATGACCATTCAGCGAATTCTTGCGGTGCTTTACAAGGAAGGATTGTCTTGTTTGGAAGTTTATCAATGGAAGAGTTTCGATTTTCGGCAACGGGGCTTTTCTGAGAAAATTTCACAGACGCTTGTTGAGGGATTATCTGACCAATCAAGGTTAGAGCGAGAAGTTAATTTAATTGAAGCGCATGGGTTGTCTCTTCTTACTTATGAAGATAAGAATTATCCAGAGTTTTTGCGTCATATTTATCTTCCGCCTCCTATTTTGTATGTTCGTGGTTCATTGGCTGGCTTATTTGAAAAAAGTTTAGCTATTGTTGGAGCTCGACGTGGGGATCATTATGCACGGGAGGTAGTTCATTCTATTGTTCCTTCTTTAGTTGAGAATGGGTGGACTATTGTAAGTGGGGGCGCGTTTGGTGTGGATGCGATGGCTCACCAATGTGCATTAGAGTGTTTGGGAAAAACAGTAGTTGTTTTGGGGTCAGGCTTGTTGCGGCCTTATCCTCATCAACATAAAGCTTTATTTGAGCACGTTTGTAATAAGAATGGGGCATTGGTTAGTCCGTTTCCTTTAGAGCAGGAGCCTACTCGTGGAAATTTTCCAGCAAGAAATCGTATTATTGCTGGGGTGGCCAAGGGTGTTGTTGTGGTACAGGCTGCTCGGCGAAGTGGCGCTCTTATTACTGCGCAATTTGGCCTTGATCAAGGAAAGGAGATTTTCGCTGTTCCCGGAAACGTTATGTCTGATTTGAGTGATGGTTGCAATAAGCTTCTAAAGGATGGTGCGCATGTTATGACTACGGCTCAAGATATTTTTGATGTGTTCGGTGAAAAGGTTGATAGCAAGCCAATAACCAAAGATCTGTTTAATGGAGATGGATTAAAACAAAAAATTTATAATCAGTGTCAGAACGGGGTTTCAGTTGACGATATTGTTGATGTAACGGGAATTTCTGTTGATCAAGCCTATGAGTATTTGTTTGCGCTGCAGGTTGAAGGACATATCGAACAGAATTTTCTTGGCCTATTTCAGTGTAGAACTTCTAGAAGTTTTTGATTTTTGACAAAAAAAGCGATAAAATAAAGATAATCAATAAGAATAACAACAAAACTATTCTATAAATTTTTTAGGAATCATTATGCCAGTACCAAAACGTAAAAGATCGCGCTCTCGTCGGGATAAAAGATTTGCTAATAAGGGCATAAAAACTCTTACCATGGCAGAATGTCAAAATTGTCAGTCTCCTATTACACCGCATTCTATTTGTGAGATTTGTGGCCATTATCGCGGAAAAAAAGTAATGGTAACTAAGATGGAAC